>JANLSY010000308.1:0-20505 GCA_031362665.1 Sphingomonadales bacterium | reverse complement strand
ATTACCGCGCGCATCACACAGGATCTGGCACGGGTGAGTGCGTGAGCGAACCCGCTCTTCGCGCGGTTATTAAGGGCACCGGCTCGGCGCTCCCCAGAACCCGCGTATCGAATGCCGAGCTCGCGGCCAAGGTCGACACTTCGGATGAATGGATCACCGAGCGAACCGGCATCAAATTCCGCCACATCGCCGAACCGGACGAGACAACCGCGACCCTTGCGACAGACGCGTCGCGCAAAGCGCTTGCAGCGGCGGGCATGACTCCGGACGATATCGATTTGATCATCGTCGCCACCGCCACGCCCGACCAGACTTTTCCTGCCAGCGCGACCATTGTCCAGCATGCGCTGGGCTGCAATGGCGGCGTAGCCTTCGACGTTGCTGCGGTATGCTCAGGTTTTCTGTACGCCTTTTCCGTCGCCGAAAGCATGATCCGCGCAGGCTCGGCTAAGAACGCGCTGGTGATTGGCTCGGAAACTTTCAGCCGAATTCTCGACTGGAAAGACCGAACCACATGCGTGCTGTTTGGCGATGGCGCAGGCGCAGTCGTGTTGAGCGGCGAAGTTGGAACGCGCGGCGCACTGGCGACGCGGCTCCATGCCGATGGCAAACATAACGAACTGCTCTATGTCGATGGCGGACCGTCGACGACTGGCACCGTCGGCAAGCTGCGAATGAAGGGGCGCGAGGTTTTCCGCCACGCCGTAACTAACCTTGCCAGCGTCATGACTGAAACGCTGTCCGCTGCGGACATTGCACCAGAAGATGTTGACTGGGTGGTGCCGCATCAGGCCAATGCGCGCATCATCGATGCAACGGCAAAGAAGCTCGGTCTTGATCCTAACAAGGTGGTGCTGACTGTCGATCAACATGCCAATACGTCGGCCGCTTCGGTGCCATTGGCGCTTGATGTCGCGGTGCGCGATGGCCGCATCAAACAGGGTGATATCGTGGTGCTTGAGGCAATGGGCGGCGGGTTTACTTGGGGAGCGTCGGTCGTCCGGATGTAGTCCGGTTGACTAACCCCCAATGCTCTGCAAACCTTGGGTTCAGGCGGGTGTACTTATGTTTAATATGACGGCCCATGCGGCGGGCTAAGCTCCTTCTTTCATCGCTTGTCATCATGCTATTATTGGCGTTGCCCACCGACGCCTTCGCCAAGGTTGACGACGACGTAACCATAAAAATTGTGCCGCAATATCTGCCTTATGGCGGGATCGAGGTCGCGGCATGGACGCCAGACGACAGATATATCATCACCGCCGCCGGGACATCACGGACTGTTCTGATCTGGGATCTGGAACGAAAAGATATTCTCCATGAACGTCTGGGCTGGAGCGATGCTGGCGGATCGATATTGAATCGCCTTACACTGCCGCTTGAGCCGGAAATATTGAAACGCAGGTTTACTGCAATAACGGTTTCAAAAGATGGCCGGAGTGCGACGATTGAAGGCGAGGCGCTGAAACGGGACGGGAGCGCGACGTTTGTACGCTACCGGATCGACCTCGACCGCTTTGAAATTTTGGCAGTGGTTGTGCCGAAAAATCGGGCACGGAAGGCCGTATGGGGGGCCAAGCAGGAATCCGCGATACTCGCGCTCGAAGTCCTTTTTGAACAGGTTGGTCGCGAACGCGATGTCGGGATGACAATCGAGCAGGCGGAGCAGCTGATGCCTGAACTTCCAGCGTCCCATGTCGGCAAGCGCCGTCTTGTCCGGATGTACAATTACCAGGATCCGGCCGAGGGCGAAGGCGTGGGTTTGAAGATCTGGCCGGCTGAAGATGCCGACCCGAATAGGTCGCTAATGAGCATGCAAACAAGCTCGCGCGGGACAAACCGCGTGGCGCTATCGCGGGACGGAACAAGGCTGGCCTTTACCGACTATGGGCCATCGAGAAATCAATCCGCGGCCATAGATGGAGCAATGGAATCTTCGATATCGGTCATGGACCTAACAACTGGCGATTCAAGCAAGACATTGTTTATCGAAGATGCTTATTATCAGGATTTGCAATGGATTAGCGCAGATACACTGGCGTTAAGCGAACGTGGCGACACGAATGGCGGTCAAGTTACAAGCTTGCTCGTCAGCTATGGCGAACGGAAGCCTAAGACCATGTCGCTTGGGTCCAATTGTCATCAGGTAGCAAACGGGCAGGGACAGATATTTTCCGCCGGCTTGGCCAATTGCAGCACGTCGGCGCCGGGCGACATCACTTTAAAGAAATATGACATTGCCAGCGGCAAGTGGAGCGATTTCGGGAAATGGCAACCGGAAGCGAGCGAAAAAATACTGGCATTGGCGGTGTCGCCGTCGGGCGGACGGTTGGCGCTGTCGAAGGCCGGTAAGAACGGTCTGGTGGAATGGATCATATTGGACGGGCAGACCGGCGATATCCTGTTCCGGCGAACGGCGCCCAATCAGGGACCTAACACATCGCTGCAGATGCCCGATGATGAAACCGTCGTCCAGACCGGCTCCGATCAAAATGGCATATGGCGGCTAGGTGTCGATAATTGGCGGGTAATGCCGGATTTTGCGCGTGACGCGATAGTGGCAAGCAATGGCCAGATGTTGGCGCTGGGGGCAAAGGATGAGGATTTCATCTTGGTCTATGATGCAGCGACGGGGCAGAGGATACAGTCGCTTGAATATGGCGGTGTCCTGAAGTCGGGCTTTGTACCGCAGCGGTCGTTATTCTGGGCCATGTCCGCCTCCGAAGGCGTGCGCTTTTGGGATAGCAGGGATTGGTCCACGCTGTTCAGTGTTCCATTCTTCTACCCTTTTGGGTTGTTTGCGATTGATCCCAAAGGGCGTTATGATTCCACGTTCAGTGACGACCCTGACTTCCTTCTGCGATGGCTCGCCTCCGACGATCCTTATCGATCACTAGGTTTTCAGACTTTCTTCCGCGAATTTTATGAACCGGGATTGGTCGGCCGGATATTGAGCTGCCATGATCGAGGTAGTTGCGCGCAGGAATTCCGGCAGGACATTTCGGTCACCCAACTCAATCGGCTGCTTCCCGATGTAAAAATATCCAAGGTCGAGACTGGCGCCAGTCTTTACGAAGCGTTGGTAACGGTCGAAGTGAGGGAGGGCGAAGACGCAAATGCGCCCAATGGCAAGAAGCGGTCCGGGGCTTATGACCTCCGCCTGTTCCTCGACGGCAAATTGGTGACGCAGATACCCCAATATCCGGCGAATGTGCAGCCAACCGAGCGCGAAGACAGCATTGACCAATGGCGTCAGCGCAACCGGCTGGTCGATACCGACGGCAATCCGGATGACGGCGTTCTTACCTATCAGGTCCGCATTTCTGTCCCGACATTCACATTGGACGAATATCGGAATTACCAGATATCGGCCTATGCCTTTAACGAAGACCGGATGAAAAGCGAGACGGCAAGAGACAATTTCGACCCTCGCGCAGCCGCCGCGGCGAACACTGCCCCCACTGCGCCGACCCGTTGGCCAAGGGCCTATATCATATCGATCGGAATTGACGCCTATAATGAAAGCAGGCTTAGCCTCGATTATGCCTCGGCAGATGCGAAGCTATTTTCCGAAAAGCTGAACTTTACGCAGATTCGTCGCTATCAGTATAATACTGAATTTCCAGCAGGCAAAGATCGAAGGCCCAAAGCAAAGTTGGCGCCATTTGATATCAAGCGGACGGTCGTCGTGGGCGAAAAAGAAGGAAAGGCCCGCGTTACGGGCAAGGCCATTTCAACGATATTGGAGATATTGTCGGGCAAGATCGATAGGTTTGAAGGCCAGCGTGTTTTGGACGGGTTCGGCATCGACGGCTCGAACCTGGATGCTTCAACGCCCGACGACATTGTCGTTTTCACCTTTTCTGGCCATGGCTGGGCCAAGAAGAACGGCGAATTCTTCCTTGTTCCTGCCGACGCAATCTGGGCGGAGGGCGACGATGAGCCAGTGACTTCCTCGTTGATTTCGGCGGCGCAGCTGTCGCAGCTGTTCCGACCCATGAAGGCCAAGGACATTATCTTCATCATTGACGCCTGCCATTCCGCCGCCAGCGTTGACAATGGCAAGTTCAAGCCCGGGCCATTGGGCGATCCGGGGCTGGGACAATTGGCATATGACAAAGGTATCCGCATATTGGCGGCTACTCAGGCTGACGATGTTGCGCTTGAAGACGGGTCGAGGCGGCATGGCTTGCTCAGTTTTGCGCTTGCCGGCGAGCGTGAAGGGCTGTCCAATCCGGACGGGTTGGTAGACATGGACGACGATGGCACGATCTCGGTCAATGAATGGCTGAGCTACGCTGCATGGCGGTTGCCGCGCATGAATGATGACAAGAGAGTGCGGAGCAATGCCGACGAGGAAGGTGAAAGCGGTTTCCGTTTTCCGGCGCGTAGCTTGTTTGCTAAGAAAAAGGTTCAATCGCCCTCACTTTTCGATTTCAGGGGCTCCAACGATATAGTCCTTGTTCCCGTCGGTACGTCGCCCGGCGTCCAGGATATTAAGATGGAGCAAAAAGCAAACTGAATATGTCTCGCTTTTACACATATCGGCATTTTACAATACAGGATTTTTATTATATAACCGTGGTTTCTCAACAGACGGGTCGCACGTCGGGAGACGATATATGGCAGAAGCAGGTACACTGACGCGCGCTGATTTGGCAGAAACGTTGAACCGCCAGGTTGGGCTGGCGCGTGCCGACGCTGCCGCACTGATCGAAGCGATTCTGGATCATATGACGACCGCCTTGCTTGATGGCGATAATGTGAAGATTTCGGGCTTCGGCACTTTCGTATTGCGCGACAAGGGCCAGCGAATCGGGCGCAACCCCAAAACCGGCATCGAAGTGCCGATTACACCGCGCCGGGTTCTCACCTTCCGCGCCAGCCAGGGCATGCGGCAGAAAGTGAAATGAGCGAAAAGTCCGCCGACGCTTTCCGCACCATCGGCGAAATGGCCGAGGCATTGGGCGTACGCACACATATCTTGCGCTATTGGGAAGAACAGTTTCCGATGCTGCGGCCTTTGACACGCGCCGGAGGGCGTCGATTGTACCGGCCCGAGGACGTAACATTGCTACACACCATCAACCGGTTGCTCTATAGCGAGGGCTATACGATTAAGGGCGCACGGAAGTTTCTGCAAAGTGGCGGGGTGTCCGTGCCGCCTGTTGCCGCTTCGGTCACGGCTACTCCGGCATCTACATCATCGATAAATATGTCGGCGTTACGCGCGGTACGGGACCGGCTAGCTTCCGCCCTCGCGGCTGCTTAAGCGTCCATTACTCTGGCATAGACCATGTCGCGGAACGGCGTATCGCCGACCATGAATACGGTCTCGCCAATATGTACGAAACCGGCGCGCTCGTAAAACGCCACAGCGCGCTCATTACTTTCATACACGGCGAGAATAAGCCTTTGTGCATTGCGCGTCGCTGCCACATCGAACGCCTGTTGCAACAGCGCGCGACCATTGCCTCCGCCTTGCCACGGCCCGAGGAGATAAATCCGTTTCAGCTCCCAGTCGCCCGTTTGTTGCAAATCCGGATGCTCGGGTGGAACCAGCATGACATAACCGACCGGCGCCCCCAACGGGGTTTCTCCGATGACGATATCGACCTCGGGGTCAGCCAGCTTTGTCGCATAATAATCCACGCTGTGCTCGGCCTTCAGATGCTCGATAAGCGGCTTGCCGGGATGGTCGAAAGCAAAGCTGGCCAGGAACGTGGCTGCACCCAGATAGGCTAACGCCTCTGAATCATCAGTACCGGCTTTTCTCCAAATTACAGGAGTCATTCGTCCTCCGGCCCCAATTCGGGGTCGAGGTCACGCGGGCGTATGAAATGGGTGAGGCGTCCGCATTTGCGGTCGATGGCGGACCAGCTGTCGATGTTGAGTTCCATCCGCGCCAACGCGCCGGTGGGATATTTCTCCCACACCACATCGCGCAAGGGTGAACTGCCATCGTCGGGAACGATATCGAAGACAAGGTCTTCCATCCCCGGATTATGCCCGATCATAAGGACGCTTTTTGCGTTATCGGGCTGATCGCGAAGAACATCCAAAAGCGTTGCCGACGATGCGAGGTAAATCCGCCGGTCCCAGTTGGCGTCGATTCGCATTCCGCTGCCTTTTACGAACTGGTCGATGGTATCGATTACGCGGACCGCCGGGCTGGCGACGACATGGTCGAAGGTGATACCATTTTCCTTGGCCCATCTGCCGACGACAACCGCAGCCTTTTCGCCGCGCTTGTTCAGCGGACGGTCAAAATCGCGGGGTATAGCGTCGTCCCAGCTCGATTTGGCGTGGCGCAATAAGGTGAGTGTCAGCGTCAAATCGGATTTTCCTCGTCCACTACTTTATCCGTGTCCTGCCGCAAATTTGTTGCAGGCGAAAGACCTCTTTTTATGGATTTTAACGCCTCCTCCAGCGTCACGCGCCGAACCGGAGTTCCGGGCGGGAAGGCCGTGAGCAAGCGGCTGGGCACAGCAGACGACAGCAACACAAAATGCCCCTTGTCACCTGCGCTGCGGATCAGTCGTCCGAATGCCTGCGCCAGCTTCGCGCGGATCATCCGGTCGTCATAATCGGTGCCGCCATAAGACAGGCGGCGCGCGCGGTGCAGGATATCGGGTCGCGGCCACGGCACCTGTTCCATGATCACCAGCCTTAGCGAATGGCCGGGCACATCGACCCCATCGCGCAGCGCATCGGTGCCAAGCAGGCTGGCGTGGGGGTCGTCTCGAAAAATATCGACGAGCGTTCCGGTGTCGATCGGGTCGACATGCTGTGCGTAGAGCGGCAGTCCGTCGCGCGCTAGTCGGTCGGCGATCCGTGCATAGGTTGAACGCAGCCGCCTTATCGCCGTGAATAGCCCTAGAGCGCCGCCGCCTGATGCGCTGATTAGTGACGAATAAGCGCCCGCCAGCGCGGGCAGGTCGCCGCGCTTTACATCGGTAACGATCAGAACTTCGGCTTGGGTTGCATAATCGAACGGACTGGTCGCGGAGAAATGTTCAGCAGCGTTATCAAGATGCACCGCGCCGGTCCGGCTTTCCGCATTCGCCCAGTCGCCACCACTTCTAAGCGTCGCCGATGTTGCCAGCACACCGTGGCTGGGTTTCAGGACGATATCCGCAACCGGCTTCATCGGATCAAGCCAGCGTCGGTGCATCCCGACATCCATATCACGGCCTTCAAAGCGGTCGATGGCGAGCCAGTCGACAAAGTCGAGGTCGACTGGCCCGACAGCGCGTGCCAGCATCGAAATCCAAGCGCGAACGGTATCGATGCGCCAAACCAAGCTCGCGATTGCCCCCTCGACCCGCGCCCGCGCGCTGCCATCCAGCCAGTCGGGCGGGTCGCTGATCAGGGCTTCGAGCCGCTGGCCCAACACCGTCAATGGACGCAATAATGCCTCCAGCGCCACCTGTGCGTCTGCCACCGCATCGACCACCGCCGCATCCGGGTCGGCAAGCTCGGTTTCGAGTCCGTAACCAGCTTCTGCCAAATTGCTCTCGTCGCGCGCAAATACCATCGCGCGGATCGCTGCCAACAACCGCTCGAGCGGTCCCGATGGCAGGCCTTCTGCTACGCGGCCAAGCCAGCCATCGCCGGGCAAAGCTTCCGCTGCCATTCGTGCCATTTCGATAGCAAGCCCGCCTTCCTCGTCATAGGAAGCAACATCGGCCAAACGCGCCGCTAAACCCCGCCGCCGTCCACGCGCCTTGCCTTCTGGGCCTATGATCCAGCGGCGCAGCTCGACTGTTTCCTGCCCTGTCAACGCCGCGGCAAACATCGAATCCGCTGCGTCGAACAGATGGTGGCCTTCGTCGAAGATGATCCGTGTCGGGCGGCTGATCTCGTCGCGGCCGCGCGCGGCATTGACCATCATCAGCGCATGGTTGGCGATGACGATATCGGCCTGCGCCGACGAACGCGCGGCGCGTTCGATGAAGCATTTCTTGTAATGTGGACAGCCCGCATAGATGCATTCGCCACGCCTGTCGGTGAGTGCGGTCGATCCGTTGCGGCGGAACAATGTCGGCAGCCACCCCGGAAGATCGCCACCGATCATGTCGCCATCCTTGGTATAGGCCGCCCAGCGCGCCACCAGATGCGCGAGTGTCGCGGCGCGGCCCGCAAAGCCGCCTTGCAACGCGTCCTCAAGGTTCAACAGACACAGATAATTCTCGCGGCCCTTGCGCACCACTACCTTCGATTTGAAAGTCTCGGCATCGGGATAAATCCGCTTCGCCTCGCGCACCAACTGGCGCTGCAACGCCTTGGTAAAGGTCGAAATCCATACGGCGCCGTCGGCGGTGCTGGCCCAAAGCGAAGCAGGCGCAAGATAACCCAGTGTCTTGCCGATCCCGGTGCCAGCCTCGGCCAGCACCATATTTGGCTCGCCCTTGCGCGCACGCGGGGCGAATATCCGCGCGGCGGCTTGGGCAAAATCGCGCTGGCCTTGGCGGGTTTCGGCGTCGCCGCCGACGAGCGAGGCGAGCTGTCCCTGCACCGCATCGGGGTTCAGCGTAACAACACGGGGCTGCATGCGCGGCGGCGCTTCCTCCCATTCGGGCAGTCGTGAAAACAGCCAGCGTTCTTGCTTTTCAGGCTTCTTGAGGTGGATTAGTACTAGGTTAGCCCAAGGCCAGCGAACGCGCATTAGCGCCTGCGCCGAATCCCACGCACCTTCGCGTTCCGGCCATGCGGGATCGGAAAGGGTGGCGAGGAGTTTTTGAGTGGCCGCCAACAAAAGTGGTGGCACATCCTGATCGGTGACAGCCACCGGCAATTCCAACACGCCCGCCAAACCCTTCGGCGTCGGCACCACAAACCGCGCCGGATACACAAAGGCAAATAGCTCAAGCACATCCAGCCCCGACAGTTCGGCATAGCCCAACCGCTGCGCCACCAGCGGCGCATTGAGCATGATAAGCGGCGTCTCCGCCGCTCGCCCAACCGCTTCCCCTTTGCCGACGGTGCGAACTTGTCCGCCGGGAGACGCCAGCCAAATGCCGGCATGGCTTGCATGGAGCGCAGGAAAGGTTAGGGGAGTTTCCACCGCCGATACGTGGCGCAAATGGAACGAAAGAGCAACAAGTGACTGACCTCGCCGCGACCGCATTGGCTTCGAAAGCATGGCCCTACGAAGAGGCCCGGCGGTTGTTGAAACGCTATCCGGACGGCAAACCCGGCGGCGCTCCAATCATCTTTGAAACCGGCTACGGTCCTTCTGGCCTGCCGCATATCGGCACTTTCAACGAAGTGTTGCGCACGACTATGGTGCGCCGCGCGTTTGAAGAAATGAGCGACACGCCGACCAAGCTGATCGCCTTTTCGGACGACATGGATGGTCTTCGCAAGGTGCCGGATAACCTGCCCAATCAAGCGATGCTGGCCCAGCATCTGGGCAAGCCGCTGACGCGTATCCCCGATCCTTTCGGAACGCACGAGAGCTTTGCGCATCACAATAATGCACGGCTTCGCGAATTTCTTGATCGCTTTGGGTTCGAGTATGAATTTCTGTCCTCGACGATCGAATATGCCACGGGGCGCTTCGACGAAACGCTGAAAAAAGTGCTTCTGCATTATCAGGATATCCTCGACATCATGCTGCCGACCTTGGGCAAGGAACGGCAGGCGACCTATTCGCCGGTGCTGCCGGTCAGTCAGAAATCGGGCATCGTTTTGCAGGTGCCAGTGACCGTCGTCGACGCCGATGCCGGGCTTGTCTCGTTCGAGGATGACGGCGAGCGGGTAACGCAATCGATCCTTGGCGGACAGGCGAAGCTGCAGTGGAAGGTCGACTGGGCGATGCGCTGGATCGCATTGGGCGTCGATTACGAAATGTCGGGTAAGGACCTGATAGATTCGGTCACGCAAAGCTCGAAGATTACGCGTGCTTTGGGTGCCCGCCCGCCCGAGGGTTTCAACTATGAAATGTTCCTCGACGAAAAGGGCGAGAAGATTTCGAAGTCCAAGGGCAATGGTCTGACGCTCGACCAATGGCTGACCTATGGCACCGACGAGAGCCTCGCCTTCTACATATTCCGCGAACCTCGCAAAGCAAAGGCGCTGCACATGGGCGTGATTCCGCGCGCGGTAGATGAGTACTTCCAGTTTCGAGGGCTTTATGCCAGCCAGGAACTAGACAAGCAACTTGGCAACCCGGTGCACCATATTCATCGCGCCAAGCCCGAGCCAGTGCCCGAAGGCATGCCGCCGGTGACGTTCGGCCTATTGCTAAACCTCGTGGGCGTGATGGGCGCGGACGCGACCGAAGAGCAAGTATGGTCTTATCTCGGCAATTATGTCGAGGATGCGAGGCCCGAGGCACAGCCCGACCTTGCCAAGTTGGTTCCGCTGGCGCTCGCCTACAACCGCGACTTCATCGCGCCGACGCTGAAACGGCGCAAGCCCGAAGGTGCGGAAGTGGCTGCGCTTCAGAAGCTCGACAGCGCACTCGCCGCGTTTTCTCCCGATGCTACGGCCGAAGACATCCAGAACATCGTCTACACCATTGGCAACGAAGGCGGCTTCGAAAATCTGCGCGATTGGTTCAAGGCGTTGTACGAAACCCTGCTCGGCAGCAGCGCCGGACCGCGGATGGGGAGCTTTATCGCACTCTATGGCATACACAACAGCCGTCGATTGATCGCGGAGGCGCTTGCATGAGTGTCGTTGCTGCTCGCCTCTACCGTGATGGTCGATTTGTGGCAGGCATCGATATCGGCAAGCCGATTCCTCATTGTAACCAACCTGGCGATTTCATCTGGATCGGCCTCCACGAACCCGACGATGGCGCGCTGAAACGGATTCAGGAACATTTCGGCCTTCACCCGCTGGCGGTCGAGGATGCGCTCGACCCGCGCCATTTGCCCAAACTTGAGGTCTACGGCGATCATCTGTTCATGGTCGCGCGAACAGCCATGTTGACCGGCGACCGCATAGATTATGGCAACACCGCAATCTTTGTAGGGCGGCAGTTTATCATCACAGTGCGTCACGGTTCGGATCGCACGCACAGCCCGGTGCGTGCGCAATTGGAGGCGACTCCGTGGCTCTTGAAACATGGGCCGGACTATGTGCTTCACGCCATTCTCGACTTTATAGTCGACGGCTATTTCCCGGTCCTCGACACGCTGGAAGAAAAGGTCTTGGCGATGGAGGACCATGCCATCGACACCTTTCTCAACCGCGCTGAGACCGCACGACTGTTCACGGTGCGGCGCGAACTGTTCAAGCTGGAGCGGATATTGGGGACGATGGAGGATCTGTCGAACCAGTTCCTGAACCTGCATTTGCCCCAAGTCGACAAGGAGGTGCATCCCTATTTTCAGGACTTGCTCGATCATATCCGTCGCCTGATTTACCGTGTGTCGGGCCTACGCGACACGCTGACATCGGTAATCGAAACCAGCGGGTTGCTTGAGCAGCAACGGCAGGGTGCGATTACCCGGCAACTGGCGGCTTGGGCGGCGATACTCGCGGTGCCAACAGCGATTGCCGGGATTTACGGGATGAATTTCGACATCATGCCTGAACTGCGATGGAAATATGGCTATTATGCCATTGTCGGCGCGATGGCGACGATTTGTCTGTCGCTATATGTTCGCTTCAAACGGGCTGGATGGCTGTAACCCTTCGCAAAAGCGAGAGATAGCCGGGCTCTATTGTCATTCGCTGATGATAATTACCTTTTCCTAGCAGGGCATGTGCGCGGGGCAGATTGTAACATGGTACGCCCATGAACAGATGATGTTCGCTGTGGAAATTCACCCAATAAGGCGCGACTGTCGCGCGCTCGAGCCAGCCTGCATAAGTCGTTCGCGCATGCGTGAACGGGTCATCGCTTCCGGTAGTCGTGCACGCATGTTCGGCAATGTTGCGAACGCGCAGAAAGAGTTGGAACGTCGTTGCGAGCGAGGTAAACCACAGCAGGAATGGTGTGACGCCCCAGAAGAGCAACGATATCGCCAGCAGGATCGCTTGCACAGCCAAGAAGCGTCCAACCGTGCGCGTCGTCGTCTTCGCACCATCGATATTAGCCACGGGCGCATCGATTCCGCTGCGGCTTTGCAGGTTGAGCGGGCGGCCAGCGCTCGTATCGCGTGAGCCATCGCCGGTTTCTTGGCGCAGCATTGCTTTTACTCCGCGCCATGCGGCCGCGAACTGGTGGCTTCGCTGTTTGAAGAACGTCTGCCCCGTAAGGTCGCGCACCACCTTGCGCCGTAGGCTGGCGCGGCTTGTGGGGAAGGGCTTCGACAAAGACAGGTCAGGGTCTTCGGGTTGCTGGGTGAACTTGTGATGTGTCAAATGATACGTCCGATAAGCATGAAGGTCGCTTCCCGTCGCCGCACCGCTCGGCCATTGGCCAAGGAAATTGTTGAGCTTGCGGTTCGGGTGAAGCAGGCCATGCGCGCCGTCGTGCATCAAAATCGCCAACCCCAATTGCCGCCCACCGATGATGATGAGCGCAACCGGTGTGACGGCCAGACCCATCACCCAATTTTCGTTCCACGCCCAAGCGGTGCCGAACGCGGCAAGCGCCACCACCAACCAGGCATGCAGTATCAACCAGATACCGCGCCATCGCGATATCTCGGTTATCGCCTTCCAGTCTTCATTGCCGAATATCTGGCGCGGGTTGGCGGCTTTTACAGCTGGCATAAGGGCAATATACGCCTTTGCCGCGTTATCGCCAAATACCTTACGTCGTGGCGCTTACCCAGCGCACTTCAGGCGAATCCAAATCGACGGCCTCGCCGAGCTCGTAGATGTTGCGATAGCCATAGCCGTAGAGGTTGATGAAGGTCTGGATATTGAGCGCGAGTTCGAGCTTTTTGGTAACCACCGGGCGCCGGTTGTTGGTGAAGTTGTTGTTGCAATAGATAAGGACTTCGCGGTTCGGATTATCGCCGACGATAACGGCAAGCGCCTCGGTAGTGAAATCGGGTAAAGGCAAGTTGACCGCGCCTGCGATGTGCCCTTCGGCAAAGGCCTGCGCCGATCGGGCGTCGAGCAGCAGCACATCGGATTTGGCGGCGCGGGCGTTGAACTCGGCCAGCGACACCAGCCGCGTTCGGCGCACCGGGGCGACTTCGGCAGTAAGCGCGGTATAGCCTTCATAATCGATCAGCGGGCTGCCACCAGCGGTTTGCGCCGCAACAGGCACAGCCGTCAGGGCTGCAACGGCAATCAGAAAAGCACGCATATCTATCCTCCCTCATTCAGGGAAATGCGCCGACCAATTTGAACTGCCGCTGAATATTACTTGGTCGCTGCCTTTGCAGTTGGGGCCGCAACCGCTTTATCCGTGGCTGCCTTAGCTTCCCATTTTTGCTTGATGTCGGCGAGCAGGGCAATCGCGGGATTGTCCTCGCCACGATTATGCGGATCGTTCGCGAGCGGCATTAAGGTCCGATACGCGGCGCCATAGGCCTCCTCATCGACAAGTTGCTGCACTACCTGCCAACGCACGCCCTGATCATAAGGGGCAAGCTGTAAGGCGCGCTCTAGACCATGAGCAGCCAGTTCGGAGATATCCTTGCCGGAACCCTGCAAGCTACGATAATAATAAACGAGCGGGATGGGGTGGTCGGGCTCGACCTTGTTCAGCGCGGTGACCGCCTTGCGCACCGTTTTCCACGCGGCTTCGGAATCGTCTGCGTCGGTCGCAATGCGCGAAAGCGCGAAGATTTTCTGTACATGCGCATTTACTAGCGCCGGCGATACGGCCAGCGCCTTGTCCGCAGCCGCCACGGCTGCGGCAAAACTCCCGGCATCATGTTCGGCCTCGGCCAGCGCGGCAAGAACCGCAGCGTCTGTGGGATATTGGGCCGCTATCGCCTGCGCGCGGGGCAACAGCGTCTTTGCGCTTTCGTCGTTCACGCCGCGCTTGGATTCGAGGATGACCGGCATCATCGCGCTTTCGGCATCGCGCATTTTCCGGACGGTGATCGTGCCGACTTTGAGCCGGTCGGAAGCAATCGGCACGTAGTTCATCTTCGGCCGGTTAAAATAGGCACCCAGCTCCTTGTCGAGCACCTTCAGATCGCCAAAAGCCTTTTTTGCAGCGTCAATCTCGCTCGCTCCATTCGCCATTTCGATGCGATAGGCCATGAGCTGCCCGGGCCGTTTCCCGGACAATTGCAGATAATGATAGAGCAACCAGCTACGTCCGTAAAACTCGTCATAAGCCTTGGACTTGCTTTGCTCATAGGCTTTCGAATCGAGCAGCGCCTCGATCGGCACATCCTTGGCGTAAAGCAATTCCATCGCGCGGTGACGTGCAGGCAAGCCAAGTCCAACACCGCCATCGCGTTCGAACCGCGCGGTCGAGAAAAATTCGGCAAAGCCCTCGCTTAACCAGCGCGGCGTTGCCCATTCGCTTGCCCCGTGCATGACATGGTGTGCATATTCATGGAGCAGCGTCTGTTCGGTCTGGCTGACATCCTTGCCTTCGCCCTCAACACGCGACGTAAAAGCGACCGATCCGCCAGCGCGGGGCTGGTAAAAGCCTTGCAGGAAGCCGCTTTTGTCGCCGGCGAGCTTGCGTACGTCCCGGCCGGAACGAACGACATAGATGGTAACGCGGTTTGACGGACTTGGAGCAGCCTCTTCGCGGCCCATGATACTTGCCATGGCGCTGTGGAATCGTTCGAGCCGCTCGGTAAATTCGCGGACGTCGGCTTCGTTCTGATCGGCGATGACGAGGAAGTGGTCGCTGCTTGCTTCGTGCCATTCGGCGTTTGCAGCGGACCCCGCCACCATTACCCAAAGAGCAAATATTGCCCCGAACATTCTTGCGACCATGTTGCTCCCCGTTACTTGTTAAGCAACGGGGAGATTATGGGATTTACTTCGACGCCGCAATCCAGTCGTCGATTTTCTTTTCGAGAACCGTTAGCGGTAACGCGCCGGTGTTCAGCACCTGATTATGGAATTCGCGCACGTCGAATTTCTTACCGAGTGCATCTTGCGACTTCTTCTTCAGCCGCTGAATGGTCAGAGCGCCGATTTTGTAAGCCAAAGCTTGCGAAGGAATGGCAATATATCGTTCGACCTCGGCGGTTGCATCGGTCTTGCCCATGTCGCTATTGGCGAGCATGTAATCGATGGCCTGTTCGCGGTTCCAGCCCTTTGAATGCAAACCCGTGTCGACCACTAGCCGCATTGCGCGCAACATCTCGTCGGATAGCGTCCCGAAACGCTGATACGGGTCCTTAAACAGACCCATGTCATAGCCAAGTGTTTCGGCATATAGCGCCCAGCCCTCGACATAGGCGGTGTTGCCGCCAAAGCGCATGAAGGCGGGCAATGCCTCGTTTTCCTGAGCCAGCATGATCTGGAAATGATGCCCTGGCGCCCCTTCGTGGAGGTACAATGTAGTCATGCCCGGCGTCGTCCGGCTGGGCAGGTCATAGGCATTGAAATAGAAGGTGCCGGGCCGTTTGCCGTCAGGTGTACCGTTCTGGTAAGAACCGCCCGCCTCGTACTTTTCGCGGAATTCCTCATAAGGTTTTATTTCGAGTGGCGCCTTGGGAATGACCTTGAACTGCTGGCCGATCACCGCATCAACCTTCTTGCCGATATCATAATAGCCTTGCGTCAGCGCTTCGCGGCTGGTGGCTTTGAATTTCGGGTCGGTGCGCAGATGCTCGAAAAATTCAGCTAGCGTGCCCTTGAAGCCCACCTCTTTCTTGATTGCTTCCATACCGGTTTTGATCCGCGTAACTTCGGACAGGCCGAGATTGTGGATTTCATCGGCTTTCATCGGCAGCGTAGTGGTCTGCTCGATCATGTATTGATACAGGCCTTCGCCGCCTTTCATTGCAGAAAGCCCGACCTGTTCGCGCGCCAACGGTAGGTAACTGTCACGCAGGAAGTCGCGCATACGGGCATTTACCGGGTAAATGCCTTTTTCAATCACTTCCTTATATTCGGCGGTGAAGCGGGCCTTGTCGGCGTCGGTGAAACTATCGGGGAATTTCTGGATCGGGCCGTAATAAGGGGATTCCTCGGTCTTCTGCGCGAGTTGCGTATTCAACTGATCGACGACATTAGTGATCGTCAATTTTGTTTCGAACACACCCGAAGCCATACCCTGGCGGAACCGGTCGATCGAACGATCCATCAGGACGATGTAATCCTTGTGGCGCTTCAGGTTGTTTTCATAATCCGCGATGGTCTTGAACGGGGCCGCGCCCTGACCGCTGGCAAAGGTCGGATAGAAAGTGTGGAAACCAAAGAAATGGTTGACCGGGCGGACCACGGTCAGGTCCATGATTTCTTTCGACAGACCTTTCAGCGCGTCATTCTGGCTTTGCTTGAAGACATCAAGGGCGATCTGGTCGGTGGCGTTCAACTGCGTGCGTTCGATTTGGCTAAGCGCTGCAAGGTTTTCTTCGGCCGCCTTGCGTTCATTGGCGAAATATTCGTCGCTGATGAAATCGCCCAGGCGGTCAGCATATCGCATGTCGCCGCGAAACAGCGCGCCTAACGGGTTGCGCTTGAGCTGGGCTTCGTCATCGGCTGCGAACAATGCCTTCAGTTTCTGGCCTTCGGCTGTGCCGGCCTCGGCGGCTGGGACAGGCGCGCTATTTTGCGCAATTGCGGCGGGAGCAGCTGCTGCAATCAAAGCGGCGGTTGCCAGCAACAATATTTTGGGGGATTTCATCGGCAATTTCTCCATTGGGCAACGCGCCGCAAAGCGCCGCGTATGATATTCTCGGTGTCGGGGCAGGCATGACAAGCCGCAAGATAATTTCGACAGACGGCAATTTACACATTGCAAGCGAAGGTTTGCATTCTATGCGTAGCGCATATCGAATTGATGTTTTTAGATTTACGGGCTTCGCACGTCATGGGGAGGATAAGGTGTGAGTGCGAAGTCGGGATCTATCTTAAAAATTTTGCTGGTCGACGACGAAATGCTGGTACGATCAGGTACCGCGATGATGCTCGACGAACTTGGCCATGACGTGACGGAGGCCGTGTCGGGTAAGCAGGCGCTGGAAATTTTGGCGGACCACCCGCATTTCGATCTTGTCATCTCTGATTACCGGATGCCGGATATGGATGGCATGGAGTTGATCGCGGCAGCGCGCGCTCTGACCCCTATTTTGAAGGCTGTATTGATGACGGGCTATAACGCCGACGATCCGCGCTTCGCCGAAATGAAAGCGGGCAGCTTGAGCAAACCGTTTGGCCTAGACGATCTCGAAACAGCTTTGCGGGGCGCCTGTTAAATCGATTTCCGCCTTTGTTGGACAGCCGCCTAATGCAAAACTGGCATTGCGCGCAGCGACTTCGACACTTGCAGAGAATTTAGCGGTGGTGCTCGACAGGGCCTGAAAGGCCCAATTACTCCTTGATCGTGTTGATCTCGAGCCAGTTATTTTGCCGGTACCATTTAGTGATGATATGTTTCACGCCCTTGATGACCGGCGTGCCGGTGTGCAGCGTCTTGTAGTTCAGTGTGCCGTCGGGTTTCACATTGTTCCAGATCAGCATCATGCCTGCCTGCGGACGGACGCCCATCCCAAGATGCGGGAATTCGGTCGCACCGCCCTCTTCGGGCTCGTTGAGGAAGATCATCGCGGTCCAGCTGCGTTGCCCGCCAGCCGGGCCTTCCATTTGCCAATAGCTCTGGCTTGGATGAAAAAAGTCGTGATGCGATTTGAATTCTTGGCCGAACTGGTAACGCTGGCCCTGCATCGTTTCGGCAAAATTATTGTCGATGCCCAGCACATCGCTCATCCGCGCTTCGACCTTAGTGATGAACGGATCCCAGCGGTTCAGGTGACAGCTGTAACTGGTACGGAACCCTTCTTGTTCGGTTCCTTTATATAATGTCGACGGGACTGCGTCGGCATCGATCTTGCCTATCATCGTCTTGCAATCGGCGGGCCCTAAGAACCCCTGGTAAAGATAAATCTGCGCATCTGGATGCTCGACCTGTTGCACCAGCGCATTGGCATTTAGCCGCTTGGTAACGTGGGTACCAATCCGAGCAAGCTTTGCCGGGTCATTATTGGGGTCGAACTTAGTGTCCGGGGCTTCTTCCAACATATCGATTACCGAATCAGGGGACTATTCTTCCTCTTACCATGACCCATTCAGGTTTTTCGAGAGTGCGGATGTTCGAAAGCGGATTTTCGGCAACGGCGACAAGATCGGCCGAATAGCCGACCGCAATCCTGCCGATTTCATTTTCCATTCCCAGCGTTTTTGCGGCAACGGTGGTTGCACTGGCAAGCGCCTCGGTCGGTGTCATTCCTGCCTTGACCAATAAGGCAAACTCGCCGCCATTGCTGCCATGTTCGAACACCCCGGCGTCGGTACCGAAAGCGATAGTGACCCCCATCGCCTTGGCCCGCGTAACCTGCCGTCCGGCGGCCTCAAGCGCCTGCCGCGCTTTAATCTCGACCGTTGGTGTGTAGATCCCCTTACCCAGCCGTGCCCGAACGCCTTCCAGAGCCATCAGCGTCGGCACAAGTACCGTGCCTTTGGCCTTCATGACCTTGAGCGCCGCTTCATCGGCAAAAGTGCCATGATCGATGGTGTCGATTCCCGCCGCCGAAGCCGCCTCGATTCCGCGCGCGCCATGCGCATGCGCCATAACCTTGAGGCCCAGCGAGTGCGCAGTATTGGCAATCGAGGTCATTTCTTCAGCGGTGAAATGAGCTTCCAGCCCGCGGCCCTGCTGCGAGAGAACGCCGCCAGTGGCGGTGATCTTTATGACGTCCGCGCCAAGCTTGGAGGCCTTGCGCACTTTTTCTGCACATTCAAGCGGGCCGGTGCAGGTATAGCCGGTGTCCATTGCAGCCAGAACATCCTTGCGGAATCCGGTAACATCGCCATGCCCGCCAACGATAGACAAGGCAGGTCCGGCGGCAATGATGCGGGGACCGACAATCTTGCCTTCCGCCGTTCCGCGCCGCAAAACGAAGCCCGTATTCTGCGCCGATCCTGCCTCGCGCACGGTGGTGAAACCTGCCTTGACCGTTAGAGCGGCGTTCTTCACGCCCATCACCACGCCCCATTCGTCGGGATCGATTGCCTCGTCACGGAAATCGCCACCGGGATCGCCCGTCAGGTGGACATGTAAATCGATTAGGCCCGGGACGACGGTTTTGCTCGAAAGGTCGACAACGCTGTCCACCTGAAACGGGTTATTGCTGCCTTGGGCAATCGCCTTTATCCTGCCATCCTCAATCAGGATAACGGCTGGTCCCGTGGGTCCGCTGGCGGCATCAGGGATCAGGTTGCCGATAACGATCGCCTGCGTTGCGGCAACTGCCGGAGTGGCTATGGCGAGGCTGGCCGTGGCGAATAGCAGCTTGCGGAACATCGATTTCTCTCCCTGATATGCTGGCTGGGAGAGTGGGCAGCTTGCGCCGATGTTACAAGCAAAAAAAGACCCGGACATTTGTCTTGCCCGGGTCTTTCGCGTTCTGGCGTTTACCAGAAGAAATCGTGGATCACATCGACTACGCGGCCGTTGCGGATATCAATTAGGATGACGTCGTCATAATAACGCACCCAGCGATAAGGACCATAAGCGGCGGGCAAGCGATACTGCCACGGGTCGTTAATCCAGTAGCGCGATCCGTAATAACCGGAGCCCAGATAGAAACCGATGCTTAAGCGGTTGTAACTGCGTCCCCGATAGGGCGAGTAATAGCGACCGGGGCTGTAATAGCTGCGATTCTGGTTTCGATAGCCGCGCCAATCATAGCGGCGGTCGTTGCGCCAACCATTGTTCCAGCGGTCACCGCGGACGCCATTGTTCCAACGGTCAATCCTGTTGTCGTTGTTTCGGTCATACCGACGATCGATCTGGCCATTGCGGTTGCGGTCGTAGCGCCGGTCAATGCGCTCGTCGTCGTTCCGGTCGTATCGGCGGTCGAGCCTGCCATCGCGATTCCGGTCCCAATTGCGGTCGAGATTACCGTCACGATTGCGATCCCAGCGGCGATCAAGATTGCCGTCACGATTCCGGTCGTAGTAGCGTCCATCAAGCTGCGCGTCCTGACGGCCCTGACGACGACTTTCGCCGCGTTGTCCGTCGGTCTGCCCCCGGCTCCCAGAATTGCGATCCTGCGGCCTGTTGCGTTGCATGCGTTGCTCTTGCTGCACTTGAGCTTGTGGTGCTTCCTGTTGCTGTTCCTGTTGAGCCTGATACCTTGGCCCACGACCTTCGCCGCCACGACGGTCCTCGCCGTCACCTCTCCTGCCGTCGCCTCTCCTGCCATCGCCTCGGCGATCTTCGCCGCGCTGGAAGGCGGCTTCATGGTTGTTCTGGATGGAACTGCGCGCATCTGTCGGCGCGACATTTGCCGCTTGCGCCACGATTGGGGTCAGAACGGTTGCTGCGACCAACGTTGCCAAAATAATCTTTCTCATGATCATTCCTTAAAGCAGGCGCACTATGCCCCCGCATTGAATTGGTTAATGACCGAGTCGTCCTGAAGCATCGCTGAACTGCTCATACAT
>JANLSY010000263.1:0-10126 GCA_031362665.1 Sphingomonadales bacterium | reverse complement strand
CGACATTCCGATTAAAATCGTTGGCGCAATCATATTGATTACCCTTGTCCCCATCGCGTTCCTGCTGTGGCAGTTCCTCGGTGCCACTCCGCTGGCCGGAATGGCAGGCCCGATTATCGGTCTGACCATCGTCTATATCCTGCTCGCAGGCGTCGTTATCGCGTCGGTATGTGGGTATATGGCTGGACTCATCGGCGCATCGAACTCGCCCATTTCAGGTGTCGGCATCCTCGCAGTTGTCGGCGCTTCATTGATGCTGCTCGGCTTTTTCGGACGCGGCGAGACGCCTGACCAGACCGAGGCGATGATTGCCTACGCTCTATTCGCCACCGCCATCGTATTCGGTATCGCGACAATCTCGAACGACAATCTGCAGGACCTGAAAACCGGCCAGATCGTCGGCGCGACGCCATGGCGGCAGCAGGTCGCTTTGGTCATCGGCGTGATTTTCGGCAGCCTCGCGATCCCGCCCGTACTCGACCTGCTCAACAACGCCTTCGGTTTTGCCGGAAGCGTCGGCGCCGGCGAAAATGCGCTGGCTGCGCCGCAGGCGTTGCTGATTTCGGCGTTGGCTAAAGGCGTACTTGGCGGTGACCTGGACTGGGGGTTGCTCGGCCTCGGCGCACTTATCGGTGTTGCGGTGGTTATCGCCGATGAAATGTCGGGCAAGGCCGGCAAAAGACGTTTGCCGCCGCTGGGTGTCGGCATGGGCGTGTACCTCCCGATGGCGCTGACCTTCCTGATCGTCGTCGGCACCGTACTTGGTCATTATTACGAAAAATGGGCCGACGCGCGCAAGGACCCCGAAGCCGCCAAACGCATGGGCGTCCTCGCCGCAACCGGCCTCATCGTTGGCGAGAGCCTGTTCGGCGTCGCCTTTGCCGGGATCGTCGCAGGCAG
The DNA here is from genome assembly GCA_031362665.1 of Sphingomonadales bacterium. GTDB lineage: Bacteria > Pseudomonadota > Alphaproteobacteria > Sphingomonadales > Sphingomonadaceae > Sphingorhabdus_B. Next base: position 9,226 of record JANLSY010000263.1, on the reverse strand, counting down.
CGGCAGCGATGCGCCACTGGCCGTCGTCGGGGAAAGCTTCGAGCCTATCGCAATGTGGGGCGGGGCGGCGCTGTTTATCGCGATGTTGTGGTGGATTTATAGCCGGACACGCCGGGAGGCGTCGGCGAATTAGGCAAGGAAAGCCAAAACCACTCCAACGACACCAGCCGTAAATGCACCAACGCCGACATACAGCGCCAGCCAATCGTAACCCCGTGGTTTGGGGATGGTGCCATGCGGAACTTGGCGTAACGAGGACGGTATTCGCTTCGATCCAAGCGTAACAACTGCAATAATGCGCCGTCCGATTCCATGGAAATAGCGGGCGCCGTATTTGGAGAAAATAAAAGCCGTAGTCAGGTCGAACACCGTCCCGGCGGCCATAAGGGCGGCCCTGCCCACAAATTCAGCCGCATCGTCATCCAATGTTTGGCTGACCTTTCATCTACCCATTCGCATCAATAAACCGCTCCGCATCCAAGGCCGCCATGCAGCCGGTGCCTGCGCTCGTCACGGCCTGACGATAGATATGATCCATCACGTCGCCTGACGCGAACACGCCCGGCACGCTGGTCTCGGTCGCTTGACCTTCGGCCCCGCCGTGTACCTTGATATAGCCGCCCGCCATGTCGAGATGGCCTTCGAAAATGCCGGTATTAGGCTTGTGGCCGATGGCAATGAAGACGCCGTGGAGTTCGACATCCTGCGTGCCGCTGCCGTCCGTTGCCGCAATCCGCATGCCGGTAACGCCACTCGCATCGCCGAGCACTTCATCGAGCGTGTGGTTCCATTTTATGGTAACCTTGCCTTCGGCCTCACGCGCGAACAGGCGGTCTTGCAGGATTTTCTCGGCCTTCAATTTGTCACGCCGATGAACCAGAGTCACATGGCTGGCGATATTGGCGAGGTAGAGTGCTTCCTCGACCGCCGTATTGCCGCCGCCGATCACCGCGACCGGCTTGTTGCGGTAAAAGAACCCGTCGCACGTCGCACAGGCCGACACGCCTTTGCCCATGAACGCGGTTTCGCTTGGTAGCCCCAGATATTGTGCACTCGCGCCTGTCGCGATGATCACCGCGTCAGCGGTATAATCACCTGCGCCGCCGGTCAGCGTGAACGGCCGCTTCGAAAAATCGACCTTTTCGATATAGTCATTCTCGATCCGCGTCCCGAAACGTTCGGCGTGCTTGCGCATCCGCTCCATCAATTCCGGTCCCATCACGCCCGCGTCATCGCCCGGCCAGTTGTCGACCTCGGTGGTCGTCATCAACTGCCCGCCGATTTCAACGCCCGTGATAATCATCGGCGTCAGGTTCGCGCGCGCGGCGTAGACGGCGGCGGTATAGCCCGCCGGGCCGGAGCCGATAATGATGACTGGGGCGTGGCGTTCGGTCGTAGTCATATTCTGCTTTCGCTGATTCTGTTGGGCACGACATAGGCATTGCGCCTGTATTGGCCAAGGGCGGCGCGTGACTTATCCCCACGAAATTAGGGCTTCACATTGCGTGTGCGGCCACTTATCAGGCGCTCAAGTTCAAGGCTTCAGGGAGCTTTCCATGACAAAGATAACAGTAATTTCACGCGATGGCGAAAGCCGCGAGGTCCAGGCCGAAGCGGGCTTGAGCCTTATGGAAGTCATCCGCGACAATGGCTTTGACGAATTGCTGGCTTTGTGCGGCGGCTGCTGCTCTTGCGCGACCTGCCATGTGCATGTCGACCCGGCCTTTGCCGACAAGCTTCCGAAAATGGGCGAGGACGAAAACGACCTGCTCGACAGCACCGACCACCGCGATGAAACATCGCGCCTTTCGTGCCAAATCCCGGTCAGCGACGCACTCGACGGCCTGATCGTGACCATCGCACCCGAAGACTAAACCGCGGTCACCAACCCGATTATCGCCCCTGTCATCGCGGAGGCGAGATTGCCCGCGACCCAGCTTTTCATACCCATCGACGCCGCATCTGCGCGGCGCGCGGGGCATAATGTGCCGATAGTCGATACCAGCAACCCGATGCTGGCAAGGTTGGCAAAGCCGCACAAGGCGTACGTAATAATCAGCTTGCTGCGCGGACCCAGTGTTCCGTCGGCGAGTGCCGCCATGTCGAGATAGGCGACATATTCATTCAATATCGCCTTGGTCCCCATCAGCCCGCCAGCGGTCCCTGCCTCGTTCCAAGGCACGCCGATGGCCCACATCAACGGCGCGAACAGCCAACCGAACATCCGGCGAAGCGTCAGCGGATCGCCGTCGATGAGCGGCAACACGGTAAGCATCTGATCGACGAGCGCCACGAGCGCGAACACGACGATGATAATGCCGATGACGGCGAGGAACAGCTGCACCCCATCCATCGTGCCGGTAATCACCGCGTCGATGCTGCTTTCATATTTCAGACTGGTGTCGTCCGGGTCCATCTGCGTGTCACCTTCGCCAGGCACCATCAACCGAGCAATCAGGATCGATGCAGGCAACACGATCAAAGACGCCGAGATCATATGGCCAACAGCGTCTGGAACGGTTTTGGACAAGGTCTGTGCATATAGAATGAGGATCGCGCCCGAAATGGTCGACATCGCCAGAACCATTACCATGAACAGTTCGCTGCGGCTCATTTTCTCGAAATAGGCGCGCACAACCAATGGCGCTTCGACGACGCCAAGGAAGATATTTGCCCCGGCACTCAGACCGACAACGCCGCTTACACCCATCGTCTTTTGCATTGCCCAGCTCAGCCCGCGCACAATGAAAGACAATATTTTCCAGTGCCACAGCAATGCGGCGAGGGCTGAAAACACGATGACCAAGGGCAATATCTGAAATGCGATAATCAGCGGCGGCGCGGCACCGTCCTTCAATACAAACGGCATTTCACCGCCGCCAGTGTAGCCGAACATATAGCTCGAACCGACGAGCGTCGCCTTTTCGATTGCCATCACCGCATAATTGGCGAGCATGATGACGTCCCACACGAACGGCACACGCACGATAACCAAAGCAATCAGGATTTGCAGCAACAACGCTCCGCCGACCCAACGCCAGCCGGGGAAGGCCTTACGGTCCTCCGACAATCCCCACGCCATCAGCAGGATGGCCGATATCCCGACAAGCCCCTGCGCTTGCTGGAGCAACGCCATCAACCGCGCATTGCCTTGTCGAACGATTCCTCCAGTACCGGATAGCCATGCCCGTCAGGGATACATAGCCAGTTGCCGTCCTCGCGCTTGTCGACATAGGTGAGCACGGTGGACACCGGATGTTCCGCCGCGTGCGCCGCCGCTGTATCGAAGCTGCCGAACATTGCCAGCCGCTCCAGATTGCGCCGCGTCGGAAAGATGAGTTTGATCTTTCCCTCATCGGCACAGTCGAGCGCCTCAGCCGCGCTTGCCCAGAACAAAGCGCGGTTTTCGGTGTGGTCGACGGTCGCCAACGGCGTCGTGTTGCCCGCATCGACCAGATAGAAGCGCGTATCGAACACGCGGCTTGCGCCTTCGAACGCAGGCGGTCGCCAACGCGACCAGGGCACAAGCTGATCGAAATCGGGTATCCAGCCGTGGCGGGTGCATATGGCTTGCAGGCTGTCGCCATTATGCAGTTCGGCACGCGCATCGTCGCAATCTGCTGGGTCGGAAACGCCCTTCAACCCAAGCGCCAGCCCCGCTTCCTCAATAGTTTCGCGGATCGCCGCCAGCCGCGCCGCCGCTTCATCAAGGGGTAACGGCCCGCCCAACATCTCGGCATAATCGAAATCCGCAGGATCGACCTTCCCTCCTGGAAAAACCGCCGCGCCACCCGCAAAAGCCATCGCCTTGATCCGCTCGACCATCAGCAGCAACGGCGCGCCACCATCGGGGTTTTCGCGAAATATCACCATCGTGGCGGCGGGGGTAGCGACGGGTTGGGGATCTGTTTCGGAGGTCATGCTCCTAACAAGCATGATTAGGCAAAGCTTAGAAGCGGAAACTTAATCCGGCGGTTAAACTTGTTGCCTCGGGTCCGGCAAAACCCAGCGTGCGGTTGGCATTCAGGTTCAGCCGCCATTTATCGGCAATCGCGAACGACGCCGACGCGCCGACTTCGGCCCACTCGTCGCTTTGTCCCGGCACATTGCGCGCAGCGACAACACGGCTGATTGTGTCACCAGCGGTGCCCGAACGCGACGCGCTGCTATTCGAGGTCGCAACGAACGCCGCATTTACACCGATGCTATGTTCGCCGAACAGTTTTTGCAGCGATGCACCGAACGATCCGGTTATGCCATCTTCCTGCGATTTCACAGTCCGAACATCGCCGCCCGGAAGGATGACCGCGCGGGCTATATCGACCTTGTCATAATCGACCGCAACGAAAGGAGAGAGGATAATGCTATCCGACAACGCCGCTTCATATGTGACAGCCCCGCCGATCGCAAAACTGCTGCCGTCGCTGTTGATCGTGACCCGGCCACCGGGCAGTGTTTCCGGTTTGAACCGTCGCTGACCCAGCGAGACATAACCGTCAAGGCTGACATCGCCAAAATTCCGGCCAGCCGAAACGGTAACCGCTTCGCTGTCGACCGGCACCGCATTTAACAGGCCTTGCGTGACCCCACCGCGCACTATCGATGCGCCGATTTCCACATATCCCTGCTCGAAATCGCGGGCGAGCGCGATACTTGCGAATTGTGGATCCTCGTCGCCGGAATAGAGCGTGGTTCCGCCTCCGATCCCGAGCCGCCAGCCGTCTTCCGCATATGCACTTGCTGGTGCCATGATTGCTGCCGACGCCAGCATGACTGTCAATATTTTCATGAACTGCCTCCTGTTTTGACCCTCTTTCGGGCCGGATGAAAGCTCAACGGACAAGCCAGCAAAATCCTTCGGAAATTTTTTCGAAGGGTTTTTGCGCTACGTGCGTATTATCTTCGAACACTGCTTTGGTGAGTGCTAACATGATGCAGCAAGCGGTCAGACAGGCCGAACAGAGTGATGACGAACTGGTCGCCCGCATCGCTGCGCGCGATCATACCGCGATGCGTCTGGTTGCCGACCGTCATGCGCAGCTGGTGTGGCGCGTTGCCTATCGCATGCTGGGCGACGCAACCGAGGCAGAGGATGTGGCTCAGGAGTCGCTGCTAAAGCTCTGGAATCACGCCGACCGCTGGCAACCCGGCGGCGTTGGCATCGCGCCGTGGCTTAAGAAAGTGACGGTCAACCACTGTCTGGATCGGTTACGCCGGAAACGCTTCGCGAGTGATGAGGATGTGCCCGAGCGCGAGGATGAAGCTCCGCTAGCGGACAAACAGATCGAGGCAGTCGAAACGGGACAAGCAGTCAAGGATTGTATCGAGGCGCTTCCCGATCGGCAGCGCGCCGCGGTCATCCTGACCTATTATGAAGAGCAGCCCAACCAAGGGGCTGCGGAAAGTTTGGAAATGCAATTGAAGGCCTTTGAATCTTTGCTGTTCCGTGCGCGCGCGTCCTTGAAAGGCTGCGTCGAGCGCAAGGGCGTCGTCGGAAGGGCCGGATGATGGCAGAGCCAGCATTTTCTCCCGAAATCGAAAAGGCGCTGGATACCTATGCGGTGCCACCCATGCCCACCGGATTTTCCGACCGGCTGATGGCGCGTATCGCCAGCGGTGATACCGGCGTGGTTGATGCCGCCGCGCATTTGCCGCTGTCCCGCGCGCGCAAATCCAGCCCGTGGCGGCGGACGAGCCGAATCGTTGGCTCAGTCGCAATCTTCTCGCTCGCCACCGCTACAGCCGCCGCGGCAGGTTTCTTCGGCGATCCGGTGTACGTGCCGGGGGTCAGCGAAGCTTTGGTCGAAGCAAAAATTGTTGAGGCTCCCAAGCCTATCGCCAAGGCCAAAATACGGATGGTTGCCGAAGCCAAACCAATTGAAGCCGCAACGGCGCAACCGCCCGCAACCGGCAGCGCCGCCATCGTCAACCGTGTGACAGACCTGCGTAACGATCCCGAATTTGCCAAACTGACTCTGCGCCAGCGCCTCGCCGTTACGGGCAAGGAAGTCAGGCAGATGGTTCGCTCAGGTGAAGCCACGCGTCAGGATGTCCGCACCGCCGTTCGCCAACTCGCCCAAGACGCCGACCCCGCTACGAAGGAAGCATGGCGCAAGGCAGCGGCCGAACGGCGCGAGAAACGACTGGAACGACGTGAACGGATCGGCGCGATTGCGGAACCGCAAAGCGTAACCGATCCGCAGGTAAGTGATGGCGAACCCACGATCGCGACCACCGATGCGCCGCCAACAGTCGAATCCGCGAAACTTTCACCCGATACGGCCGAAGCCATTCGTGAGAATATTCGGAATGCCACCCCAGAACAGCGCGCCGCCCTGCGCAATGCCCTGCGCGAACGTCGGCAACTCCGTCAGCAGCGGCGGGGACAATAATCCTCCCCGGTTCGGGGAGGGGGACCAGCGAAGCTGGTGGAGGGGCACGGGCCAAATAGCTCGGACCCTAGTTGCACGTTCCCCTCCGTCAGCGCTGCGCGCTGCCACCTCCCCGTTTCGGGGAGGAATAAAATATCGAAGGGTTTCGCTTCGCCATTCGTTTGATTTTCAGGAGCGGGGAAATTCTCCCTCCCGCAAATCAGGAGAATGGACATGAAATATCTTATTGCTTTGCCGCTTGCGGCGTTCGCCTTCACGGTTTCGGCTAACGCCCAGACCACAAAGACCAGCACGATTGAAAATCCAAAAGGCACGGCCACAAGAACGGCCACCCGCGACCAGGGCAATCTCACCGTAGATGCCACCGCAACACGCGCCAGCGACGGTGCCACTGCAACCCGCACCCGCGACCGCACAAAAACCGAAGATGGTGTTAGCGGCAGTGGGTCGCAGACCGGCTTTAACGGCAAGACGAGCTCGTACGAATATGACCGCGTCCGGACCGATGATGGCTGGACCACCACTGGCAGCGCCACGGACAAACAGGGCCGAGCCTATGAATATGACGCTTATGGCCGCAAGACCGAAACCGGTCGGGAAAACAGCCGCACGGTGACGCGCGACGGTGCGCAAGTTTACAACCGCACCGGCAGCGTCAACCGGGTCGACGGCCAAATCCAGCGCAACGTCAACACAACGCGCGACCCCAGCTTCAAGCCGCGCAAAGTCACGCGCCGCCGCTGAACAATATTGCTGCGCGCCACCCCGCACTCACGGCGCGCAGCAACACCCCGGCCCGGCGCGTGTCGCAATGCGCCGGGCATCCTATGGGGAGCGGCGGCATGGGCCTCCAATCCGCCGTTCCCCGCCCTTTCATGTAAAGTCTGTTGCGCTCTTATTGCGCGCCGCAAGATAAAGTGGCAGCCTCATTAACCGGAGGCGCATATGGGCATTATCGAAATATTGGGATTGGCCGGCAGCCTAAGCCTGCTCTCGGGCTGGCGCTTTTACCTGACGATATTTGCTACAGGCGTTGCGATGCATTTCAACATCGTGCCGCTCCCGGAAAACCTGAAAATGCTCGACGTGCTCGCCAATCCGTGGGTGATCGGAATCGCCGGTATTGGAACGGTCGCGGAGTTTTTCGCCGACAAGATCGCGTGGCTCGATTCGATTTGGGATGGTCTCCACACACTCATCCGCCCCGTCGGCGGCGCGTTGCTAGCGCTGGCCGTTGTCGATAGTTCGGACCCGACATGGCAGGTCATCGCATTTCTGCTCGGCGGCGGCGCGGCACTGGCGAGCCATGCGACCAAGTCCACCGCGCGAGCGGCGGTAAACACCAGCCCCGAACCATTCAGCAATGTCGTTGTATCAACGGTGGAAGACGTCGCAACCGGCGGCCTTCTCGTATTGGCCTTTGCCAACCCCGTCGCGGCACTGGTTATTGCGTTGAGCCTGCTGGCGCTGGCGATATGGGGGCTGTGGGCTGGCTACCGGGCATTCCGGAGGGTGTTCCCCCGAAAGACTCTCTTAGGGCCTGTTGCGGAAAAGGTTGAGAGTTAGTCCCCGTCCCACTGGCGAAGGTCACATTCGCATCGGGTATAGGGATGATTGGCTTCGGCAATTCGCCGCTATAGCCCGAATAAATGAACCCGCCATTTTCCAGCGTCTCCAATATCCATTCGCGCTTTTCGGGTTCGACCACGAAACAACCTTCGCTCGAGCCGGGGCGTCCCTTGTTCGAGATATATTCGGCGTTGAAGTAGCGCCGCCGTTCGGGGGCGTAGCTGTGCACCACGATATCGCGATACCGCATCTGGTTGTTCGACGGTTCCAACCCGTCAAGCCGCAGCGATAGGCCGTTTATGCCGATATATCGCTCCGCCCCGATTGCCGCACCCAGCGAGGAGGACAGGCTGTTGTACACATTGCTGAAGATGGTCGCATAGCCATCATCGTCGGGGTCCGACCCGATGCCGTGCGCCACGAGAATAGGCCGGTCCAGCCCGTCACCATCGCGCAAATCGACGCGGTAAAGGCGCGGCTCGCGGCTGTGCTTGGCGAAGTCGACCACGATAATGACAGCGGGACCTGCGTTGCGGCCAAAGCTGCAATAATATTGGCGATATTTTTCAATCGCTGTCGCGAACAACTTGCCATCCAGCCGCTGCTTCGGCGAAGCAAACGCGTCATAATAGCCGTAAGAAATCGCTTTGACCGAATGCCCGAGCGAAGCGCAGTCAATCTGCGGCCGGGGCGGTTTGACATAGACTGGCATCATTACAGTGCCGTCACCCGTGCCCGATTTGAAAGTCGGTTGTGCAGCGGGCGCAGCCAATTCCTGCGCAAAAGCGGGCGCAGTTGTGGTCAGCATTAACAGACAGGCAAATAATCTGGTCAAAACTCGTCCATTCATCGTTCTAGATGGATAACGTTGCGACCCGCTCCTTTGCTCCATTATGCTGCATTTGCGAGATTCGGCAAGTCTGGGAAAAACCCTGCCTTGAAATTTGCGCGCCCACGCGCCATTTTCCTACTAGATGCGCCCTCTTGCGCTTTTAGAACAAATCTGGAACAAGCCACCCCATGTCACTCACCCACATCAAGGTGCGCGGTGCGCGCGAGCATAATCTCAAGGGCGTCGATATCGACCTGCCGCGCGACAAGCTGATTGTCATTACCGGCCTGTCGGGCAGCGGCAAATCGAGCCTCGCGTTCGACACCATCTATGCCGAGGGCCAGCGGCGCTATGTCGAATCGCTGTCGGCCTATGCAAGGCAATTCCTCGAGATGATGCAGAAGCCCGATGTGGACCAGATCGACGGGCTTTC
>JANLSY010000235.1:0-12642 GCA_031362665.1 Sphingomonadales bacterium | reverse complement strand
CTGATCGACCAATATCCATTCCGATGTGCCGATATTTTCGCCAACTTTGCTCGCCAGTTCGGCGGGGGTGATGGTGGTCATAAGCTTTCCTCTCGCGGTCTATTTTACAGCATCGTGGCCCGATTGGCGGGCATTTACAAGCCCCGCCAATTTGCCGTTACGGTATACGTGGCTCGCCCAAACAATCGCCAAGCGAATCAGCTTTTAGCTCGGGGCTTTGATTGCGAAGGCGCCGTGGCATAGGGCATAACCAAGGTTCCGTCGGGCGACGCTGTGTAGGTCGTCTGCGTCGGATAGGCGAACTCGATGCCTTCACGCGCGAACCGTTCGACAATGGCAATCCCTACCGCATGTCTCGCCTTGAACATTTCTTCGACATCGTCGCTGTTGACGTCGAACACCAACTGGAAATCAAGAGAACTTGGCGCAAAGGTGGTGAAGCCAGCGCGGATGAACTGGGCACGGTTTGCCTCGACAATCTCCTTCAATATTTCAGGCACGCGAGCTGCTGTGGCGGGCGGGGTATGGTACACTAAGGTGAGCGGAAAATTGACCCGCCGGTAAACGGTCAGCGTGTTGTTGGTAATTTCCTTTTCGAGCAATTTGCTGTTGGAGATAATCTTCTCCTCACCGGTCAGCGCGCGCAGGCGGGTGCTCTTCATCCCAATCCTTTCCACCCGCGCCGTAGTCGTGTCGTAAGTCACCGTATCGCCCCGCCGAAATGGCTTGTCGAAAATGATCGACATCGCGGCGAACAAGTCAGAAAATATGCCCTGCGCGGCCAAACCGATAGCGATGCCGCCGACGCCGAGACCCGCAATCAGGCCGGTCACATTTACCCCCAGATTGTCCAGAATGACAATTGCGGCGATTGCGAACAGGGCGAAACTGACCAGCAGCCGGATAAGCACCATCGCGCTTTGCAGCGTTTCATGCTCCTGCTCACCATTTCCGGCGCGGCGCTCGATCAGCCCAAGGACTATTTCGCGCAGCCAGATTGCGATCTGGATGACGATAGCAATGGTAAAAAGCACATCAATTGCACGCGCCAGCGCCTCGGGTGCATTGGCAATCCGGTTGACCAACTCGACCGCGACCATGACCCGGAAGAATTTGCTGGTACGCGCCAGTGTGCGAGCGATAATCGATTTCAGCTCAGCGCGATGTTCGCTTTTACGGGCGATTTTTGCGGCAACGCGTTTTAGCCAGCTTAGCAGCAGGAAGACAATGACCGCAGCTGCAAGTGCAATGCCGAGCTCTAGGGCGTTGCCTTGTACCCATGCGACTATTGTGTCCCAATAGTTCTGCAAGCGCGGGCCGATAGAATCTGCGTCGAAGCGAGGAGTTTGGGGAGCGGTTTTGGCGGTCATGCAGGGTCATTAAAGGCGATATGCGCCATGCACAACCTTGCGTGGGCAGCTCAGTTCCGATGACGGTGATGCTCGATCAGGCAGATTGCTCGGCCTGCCGCATCCGCCGACTTTTGATCGGCTTCCACGCCGCCTCCTGCCGCCGCCGGGCGAGATAGGTGTCTAAGCTGATCTGCAGCGCAGTCAGCATGAAGAAAAACGCCTGGAAGGCAATCCCGACGAACAGCGAACCGACAAGGTAGATTATCTGGCTGTTTTGCAATGCCGTCGCGAGTGGTGCTACCCACGCCTCGTCATCGCGGTTCCGCTTCCGGTACATGCGTGTGATAACTTCCATCCGCCACACGCCGCCAAGCTGGATGATCAGCCAGATGATGAGGCCCGGAAAGCCCTGTTCGCCAAGCATTTCGAAATAGCTCGAATGAAACGCGCGGCCCTGATCGACAATTTCCTTGACCTCGGGCGCGTAGGGGTCAGTCGTCTGGCCTGGTACATCTTTCTGCGCGATGTCGTAGCGAATTCGGTTCTGGCGGTAGACATCGAAGCCGCCACCCATTGGATGCTCTTTCACATATTCCCATGTCCACGCCCAGACGGCGAGCCGAGTGGAGGCAGATTCGTCGGCTTTGTAATTTTTAATGGTGTCGGCGCGTTCGGTGAAACTCGATGGCAGGAACGGTATGGCGGCCAAACCTAATAATGCGACCGCGCCTAGATAAAGCATCCGGTATCGGGCAAAACGGAGCAGCAGAAGTCCGAGTACCGCAATGCAGACAATGCCGGTACGCGCTTGCGTTCCGACAGGTATCAATAGGCAAGCGAATATCAAAGCGGCAGCGTAGACGTTGACCTTCCAGTCGGGTTTGAAGACTGTGCCATGCCTAGCAAGCCACAGGATTAGCGGGATGATCGTGATCGCTACGGTCGAAATAATGCTGCCTTCGAACAGCCCGCTATTGTCGTCGATCAGGATGACGAGCGACCCATAACCCCCGCCACCCGCCGCAGTCTTGATGCCACCGGTGACGATCAACGTCGAAGCGCAGATGACCATCGTCAGCACCAGCGCTTCAATCCGCAATTTGGTGCGCAAAGTCAGCGGCAAAAACGCGGCGAACACCAGTGCCTTCCAGACCCAGCTCCATTTTTCCAGCGCCGCAACGGGTTCAGCCGCCACCGTGGTCGTGTACCCGCAATATGCGAGCAGCACGAGGAGCAGCACCCATCGTGGTGATATGCGCACATCTTTTTTGTCGTCACTCACGAGGAATCCGAGAAATGCGAGTACGAACAGGATGAGCGACAGCGGAATCGAGTTGAGCAGGAAATAGCTCAGCCTTTGCGGCGAGACGATGTCAACGTAGGCGTAGATTAGTGTGAACAGAAACGGACGCTTGAACGCCAGCAGCATGATGAGCGCGACATAGCCGACAAAGATCAGGTCACGCACCGGGCGGAACCTTTACCTTGCGCTTGGTTGACATACGCTGGTGGGCGAAGCCTTCGGGCTCGGCATCCGGCGCGGGCGGCTCTTCAAGATCGAGTTCGGGCCGGTTCATCAGGTGCCAGAATGCGAACGCCAGCAGGCCGTGGCTCAATAATATCGAGAAATTGTCGATCACCGGCTAGCCCAAACCCTCTTGCTTGCGGATCTGTATAGGAGCCGGGAGTTGACGTCACGTTAAACAATTTATGGCACAGAACTGGCCATGTCGCGCATTTTACACGTCCTCGATCACAGTCTGCCCTTGCACAGCGGCTACACCTTCCGCACCCGCGCCATATTGAAGGCGCAAGCTGCGTCGGGGTGGGATGTCGCGGGGATTACCGGTGTTCGCCAATATCAACATGGCCTGATTCCCGGCGCGCCTAGCCAGAAGGTTGAGGGGCTGACATTCCACCGCACTTTGGCCGAAGCAAGCGGCCCGAGTCCGTTGCGCGAATTTCGCGAAGTGTCGATGCTGGCCGATGCAATTATAGCTCTGCACGCTGAATGGCCTTTCGACATTTTGCATGCCCATTCGCCCGCACTCAACGGCCTTGCTGCATTGCGCGCGTCGCTGCGGCTCGGCGTGCCTTTGGTTTATGAAATCCGCGCTTTTTGGGAGGATGCATCGGTTGGTAACGGCACAGGCAGCGAAGGATCGGCCAAGTACCGCCTGACCCGCGCGCTGGAAAATCACGTGGTACGCCATGCCGACCATGTTGCCGTTATTTGCGAAGGGTTGAAATCCGACCTCGTGGCTCGCGGCGTAGCCCCATCCAAAATTGTCGTATCGCCAAACGGCGTCGATCTGGAATTATTTGGATCGCCCCCGCCCGCAGATCCGGCGCTGGCCGCCGAACTTGGCCTGATAGGCAAGGATGTGATCGGCTATATCGGTAGCTTCTATGATTATGAAGGCCTCGATGACCTGATCGCCGCGATGCCGCAGATGAAATGCAACAGCCATCTTTTGCTCGTAGGCGGCGGACCGATGGAACAAGCGTTACGCGCACAGTCCGAGGCGTCGCCTGCCGCCGATCGAATCCATTTTGTCGGGCGAGTGCCACACAAAGAAGTCGAACGCTATTACAGCCTCGTCGATATCCTTGCCTATCCACGCAAACGGATGCGTCTCACCGATTTGGTAACACCGCTCAAGCCCCTTGAGGCAATGGCGCAAGGAAGACTGGTCGCTGCGTCCGATGTCGGCGGGCATAAGGAGTTGATCCGCGATGGTGACACGGGGACTTTGTTTTCCGCAGACAACCCTGCCGCGATCGCCAGTTCACTCGACACCCTGCTTTCCAGCCGTGCCCATTGGGAAGTGATGCGGAAGCGCGCGCGGCAGTTCGTCGAGACAGAACGCAACTGGCAGACCAATATTTATCGTTACGATCCTGTTTACCAATTGCTGTTAGGGCGAAAAGCATTGTCAAAAGCTGCATAGGTGCAGCGGACGCAAAGACGGGAATTGGCATGCGCAAAGGCGTATCGGACGAACAAGTAAAAGCTCTCGCAATGGCGATAGCAGGTGCAACGCTCGCTGCCGTTGCCACCATGTTTGTGCCGGTCGCAATGCTCGAAAGCTTTACCGGCGCGACCGGACTTTCCGAACTGGTTCCGGCAGCCGCCGCACCGCTGGGCGATTCAGCCCGGGCGTTAATTGCGTTCGGCGCCGGGGTATTCACATTGGCGGTGCTCGCCTATCTATTGCTACGCCAGGATCGTTCGTCGCAACGGCTTTCACCCGAAGCTGCACCAGCTTTTTTTGAAGAAGCACAGGATGCGAATTCGTTCACGGACCGCCTCGCCAGAATAGCGATGCCGAAAATGCCGTGGCGCAAAAGCGACGATGACATAACGGAACTTGCCGATTTGCCGAAGCTACGCAACGGAGACAGCCATCCCGACGCGCCACCACGCCGACCGCTGTCGGCACAACTGGATTTGCCCGTACTCGATTTGGTCGAAATTGCCGCAGTCGAGCCTTCCGATGGCAGAAGTGTTTCGATCGCGGAAGATCGGCTAGAACCGGTCAAAGAGGCGCATCACCAAACGTTTGAGGTGCCGCAGCAAACAGTCGAAACGGCTGCTCCAGCGGCCCCAATTAAACCAAGCGAAATTCAGCCGACTCTGGCCGAAATGGTCGCCCAACTGGAGGCAGCGGTTGCCGAACGGCAGCAGCAACTTGCCGAGCTCGAGGCCGTCGCAGCGCAACTGGGTGCAGGACAAGTTACCGAACAAGTGGCAGCCGAACCACAAGCGGTCGAACAGGCAAAAGAGCCCGAGCCTTTGCGCAGCCAACGCCCGCCACTCGAAGCCGTCCCCGCAAGTGTTAAGGACGACGACATGGATTCCGCCCTAGCCGCTGCACTCGCTACGCTTCACCGGATGAACGGCACCAACCGCTAATCGTCTAGCAAAAGCGCGTGAACGATAAGGCGGCTTTCTTTATCCGCCGTCGCGCGTTCGGTTACCGCAATATCCGCCACCAATCCTCCGGCCGATCTGAAGTCATGACTTGGCAGAATCCGCTCGAATTCCGTGGTTATCTGATAATGGTCTTCTTTTGCGACAACGACCGATAAGACAATTCTTGTGCCTTGGAACGACAGGCTGTGCCAGGCGTGTTTTGAAACCAGGCTAATCACCGCTTGTGGTAGCAAAGCCGAGAGTTCGTGAAACAATTGTGCGCTCATGCGGCATTCCGCTGATCATTTTTCTCGAGCTTTTGATATTGTTGCATGAAGTTGCGAAGAAGCTTTTCCATTTCGGGGCGTATCTCCCGCCCCATCCGCATATCTAAAACCAGCCTGGGATCGCGTGCCGCAAGCCTGCCGAACTTGGTTGGTGGCAGCTTCTGCTCTCGCAGAAAGCGTTCGACGAGGCGGTTGATGTGCATGGTGTCTCCTCCGAGCTGGTGTGTTTCGCTTGCGCGAATCAGCAAGAACAAATATGGAACATATGTGATAGGAGAAATCCTACATGTCTAGGATAATTCCAACCGGATTGGAGCTATGATGGTTAACGAAGATCCGCGGGATGCGCTGGAGCGGTTGATCGCCGCAAACGGAGACGATTATGCAAGCCTGTCAAAATTGATCGGGCGCAATTCGGCTTACATCCAGCAGTTCATCAAGCGAGGTAGCCCGAAACGGCTGCCCGAAATGGAGCGCGGTATGTTGGCGCGTTACTTCGGCATCGACGAACGCATCCTCGGCGCTCCGGCAGGGTCCGCAGCTTCTTCGCGAATGCGGACAATCCCCAAGTTGGATGTAGGCGCGTCGGCAGGACCAGGTGCAATGAACGATGGCGAGCTGTTGGCCGGCAAGATCGGCTTTGACGAAAAATGGCTCCGCAAACTCGTGCCAGACCCTTCATGCCTTTCACTGATTCGGGTAGAAGGAGACTCAATGTCGCCGACGCTCAATAACAATGACGATATCATGGTCGATAGTAGTACTGTTACCGCTGGTTGGCGCGACGGGATATACATCATCCGGATGGATGATGTGCTGATGGTCAAACGGCTTGCCAAGAGGCCGACGGGACGGCTTTCCGTGCTTTCAGACAATATCGCTTATCCCGACTGGCCCGATATCGACAGGTCGGCGGTGACGATCGTCGGCCGGGTTGTGTGGGCCGGACGCAAATTGTAGATTTTGGGGTGCAACCAGTCCTGAAAAAGACTGCAGCCGGTCCGATTAAAAACTGGCGCGAATTCGTTCCATCATAGCAATTGGTTCAGGAAGCCGGACTTCCTCATCCATTTTTCCGCTGAATCGCTGGAGGCGAAAATAAAGGTCTTCGCTGGCAGCTACCAACGACTGCGCTTCTTGCGGAAATCGCGCAATCTGAAAGCTATCGCTGGCCGGAGCATAGCCCAGCTGGCGCGTATCGCTTGCGGCGTCGCTTTTTGACAATTCACCTGCACGAAACGCTTTCTGGTTCAGCAGCCACGCAATGCTGTGCATTAACCTTGTAGTGACCTTCAGCGACTCGCATGAAAAGGCGACGGACAACTCGGGCGACAGGTCACGCGCCATGTGGTCGCGGTCAAAATAGGACCGTGCTTCATCTGCCAGGAGCATGGCCTCGGTATAAAGCGAATCCAGCAGTTTGGGCGTAAGTTCGTGATGCGATGTCGACATACCAACGGGTATGACAGAAATGAGGCACCGGTGTTAGCGCAAATCGGCCAGAGATTAGACCGTTACGACGACTGTGCCGCGATGGAACGTCCAGGCCAAAAGTATGAAATGGTTAAAATTGCGCTAGCAATTCTAGGCAATGATATCGGGCAATAACTGATCTTCGAGCCGCATGATCCGGTCTTTCAAAACCAGTTTCTTTTTTTTGAGACGCGCAATTTGCAGCTGGTCGACCATTACCTTGTCACGCAGCGCATTGATCGCATCGTCGAGATCACGGTGCTCGACTTTTAGTTGCTCGAGTAGCTGCTGGTAACCCTCATCATTCATAATGCCCTCTAACCCTAATCATCTTAACAAGTCACCGCCAAAATAGCATGCCCCGGCCCCAGACTGTTTGCGTCACCCGACGGGTCGAAAATTGGAGGAAGACAGCATCATTGATTCATGTTTTACTCGACAAGTTAGGTCGTCGAGTCTCACAGAAGGAGAATGAGGTGAACAACAGTCATATGTCCGCGCTCCGCATGAAACATGCCGAATTGGAAGAGAAACTGGAGCGTGAAGAAAACCGGCCATTACCAGACACCAGCCTCATCCACAGCCTCAAAAAGCAGAAGCTCCACCTAAAAGATTTACTCACGCAGGAATCTCTTCCGGCCTGACACAATTTATTTTTGAGCGGGGGTATCGCTTGCCCAAATAGCCCGTGCTAGGTGCGGTTGTATGGAAAGAGCGACCCAATCTGCCCGTAACATATTGACCGGCTTGCATGAGGTCATGGCGTCTAAAAACCATGCCCAGGGCAAGCTCAACCATGTCGTCAATATCATCGGCGAAGCGCTGTCGAGCGAGGTCTGCTCGATTTACCTGTTGCGGGATGGGGCACTCGAACTGTTCGCAACGCGCGGGCTGAACGAGGCAGCTGTGCACGTCACGCGACTTGGCCTTGGGGAAGGTCTGGTCGGCACCATTGCCGAGAATGTCGAAACGCTGAACTTGGACGAAGCCGCCGCGCACCCGAATTTTCGTTATGTACCCGAAACCGGCGAAGAGCGGTTCCACAGCTTTGCAGGCGTACCAATCGTGCGTTCGGAGCGCGCGGTCGGCGTCCTTGCCGTGCAGCATGTCGAGCCGCGCAAATATGAAGAGATCGAAATCGAGGCCTTGCAGACCGTCGCAATGGTGCTGTCAGAACTAATCGCCAATGCCGACCTGATTGATGAACCCAGCGCCGGAAGTGATAATGCGACCGGCACCGTCAGCCTGACCGGCCTACCGCTCGTCAAAGGCGCGGCGGCGGGCGTCGCGATTTTCCACCAGCCGACGGTACGCATCGAGCATACTGTTGCCGAAGACACCGAGGCCGAGCGTCAACGCGTTTACTCGGCCTTTGACAAGATGCGCGAGCAAATCGACCGGATGGCGAGCCAGATCGATTTCGGCACCGGCGGCGAACATGAAGAGGTTATCGCAACCTACAAGATGTTCGCCTATGACGAAGGCTGGAGCCGCCGGATCAACGAGGCAATTGACAGCGGTCTTACTGCTGAAGCCGCAATCGAACGGGTCCCACAACGCACTAGGATGCGGATGCGACAGATCGACGACCCGCTGCTCGCCGACCGGATGCATGATCTGGAGGATCTTTCCAACCGTCTGCTGCGTATTGTATCGGGACAGATGAGCACCGCGGCGCAACTGGGGTTGAAAAAAGACTCGATCCTCATCGCGCGCAATCTTGGTCCTGCCGAACTGCTCGAATATGACAAGCGCCGCTTGCGCGGCGTAATCCTCGAGGAAGGTTCGCTAACCGCACATGTCGTAATCGTCGCGCGTGCTATGGGCATCCCGGTACTTGGCCGGGTGCAAGGCATCCGCCACAAGGTTCGTGATGGCGACATGCTGCTTCTCAACGCCGACGAGAAAAGCGTCATCATTCGGCCAGCTGCAGGCACAGAAGAAACTTTCGAACGCGACCTCGTCGACCGTCAAAAGAAAAAGGCACGCTATGCGGCCTCTCGCGACGAGCCGTCGGTCACCAAGGACGGCGTTCCCATAACTCTCATGATAAATGCGGGTTTGCGTGACGATATGTCGGCGCTCGCAACAACCGGGGCGGAAGGTGTTGGCCTGTTCCGCACAGAATTCCAGTTCCTGATTTCCGCAACACTGCCGCAGCGCGAACGGCAACAGCGTTTTTATCGCGACGTGCTCGATGCCGCAGGGGATAAGCCCGTCATTTTCCGCACGCTCGATATCGGTGGCGACAAAGCACTGCCCTATCTCAAAGACGAAACGAGCGAAGAGGAAAATCCGGCACTCGGCTGGCGCGCGCTGCGTCTTTCGCTCGACCATGCTGGATTGATGAAAGCCCAAGCGCGGGCATTGATTGAAGCATCGGCGGGGAGGACATTGAATGTCATGTTCCCTATGGTTTCGGAGCCTTGGGAGTTCGATGCTGCAAAAGCGATATTCGAAGGGCAGATGGGGTTTCTTAGCAAACAAAAGAAATTGCTGCCGAGCAAGATCCGATATGGGGCAATGCTCGAAGTACCGGCGCTCGCCGAAACGCTCGATATGCTACTGCCCAAAATCCAGTTTCTGTCGATCGGCACCAATGACCTGACACAGTTCCTTTTTGCAGCGGACAGGGCAGATCCTCGCCTTGCCGAGCGCTATGACTGGCTCAGTCCGGCCATTTTGCGATTTATCCAGCGGGTCGTGAACATCACCGACGGATATGAAGTCGATGTGGCAGTGTGTGGCGAGATGGGCGGTCGGACTCTTGAAGCTCTGGCTCTTATTGGTCTAGGCATCCATCGTTTGTCTATCACCCCGGCAGCCGTCGGACCGGTAAAAGCTATGATCCGTTCGACCAATTGCGCCGATATCAAGGCCAAAATGCAAGAGCTACTGACTTCTCCCGGAAGTAATTTGCGCGAGGCGCTGTCGACCTGGGCGACCGAACAGGGCATCGAAACCGGCTGAAACAGGCAGATTTCGCAATGTAAAATGGTGCAGCCGCCATTGACATTGTTTTACAGACTGTCATTGTCCGGCATCTGCCCGCAAGAGGTGGAGGGAACACGGGTTGTGGAGATATGCGTGGGCGACGATTCCCCGAGTGAAGAAGAATTCCGTTTTCATACGGTAGGCGAACAGCTGAAAGCGGAGCGTGAGCGGCAGGCGCTGACCCAATCAGACCTCGCTGCGAAGACACGCGTTCCAATGCGCCATCTGGACGCGATCGAGAAATCCGAATTCGGTACCTTACCCGGAACCACCTACACGTTGGGCTTTGCGCGATCCTACGCGCGCGCTGTAGGCATGGACGCCGCCAAGGTCAGTGCGGATTTGCGCATCGAACTCGCAAATAGCGGGCATGAAGGCTATCAGGCGCCGACGCAGAATTATGAGCCGACCGATCCATCGCGCGTGCCATCGCGTGCAATTGCCTGGACCGCAGCGGCGATCGGTGTGGTAGTAGTTGCAGCATATCTGATCTGGCGCAGCATGACACTGGACGCCTCGGTTAATGTAACTGTACCTGCGCCTGTCGAACAAAAGACTATTGCAGCGCCGATCAACAAATCGGCAATCGTAGCAACCCGTGGAGCCGTTGTTCTGACAGCAACCGATGATGTGTGGGTCAAGATTTACGACGCCGATAACAAGCGGTTGTATGAAAACGAAATGAAGGCTGGAGACAGCTTCACGGTACCGCCTGAAGCGAACAAACCGATGATTGTCACAGGGCGGCCGCAGGTCTTGAATGTAACCGTCGGTGGCAAAACAGTTGCGCCACTGGGCGGAGCCGACAAAACCATCGCTGATGTCGAGGTGAGTGCTGCGGCTTTGCTGGCGCGCTCACAGACGCAAGCTTCATCGCCAACCGCATCTGCAGCTCCGGCCGGCAATCGAAACTGACGCATTCGGCCATTTGGCGAAACTTTACACCAAAATGGCGCTATGGGCCTTTATCACGCGACTCGCGCAAGCTATAAAGTGCTGATGGTTATAAAACGGGGGAGAACGCCAATGACATTTCGGCTCACATTGCTGGGTGCTACAGCGATAATGCTGGCCTCACCCATTGCGGCGCAGGAAGCGAATATCGACGGGCGCGTAGGCAAACTCGAAAAAGAAATGCGCGCGGTCCAGCGTCAGGTGTTTCCGAACGGAGCGGGCAAGTTTCTCGAACCCGATATACAGTCACCTAATGCGCCCAAAACGACAACATCGTCGTCAACCGCGACTGCTGATTTGCTATCACGGGTCGATGCGCTCGAAACGCAGCTTGCGACTCTGACCGGACAAGTCGAACAGCAGGGTAATA
This sequence comes from Sphingomonadales bacterium, assembly GCA_031362665.1. Taxonomy (GTDB): domain Bacteria; phylum Pseudomonadota; class Alphaproteobacteria; order Sphingomonadales; family Sphingomonadaceae; genus Sphingorhabdus_B. The sequence goes on along the minus strand of JANLSY010000235.1, from coordinate 1,296 downwards.
CCGCGCGGTCTATGGACACAAGGCTGAAAGCGCTGGAGGCGCAATTGAAAGCACAGGCCGAACCTGTAGCGACTCCCTCCCCATCGCCCGCGGCAGCGACCCCGGCATCCGCTGCAGCGAAACCGAAGCCAGCGACCGTTCCGGCCGCCGCTGCGAAACCTTCTGCTGCGCGCACAGCTGCGGTTGCTGCAATCGAAAAACCAGCAACAGGTGATGGGTTCGAAGACGGCTATAACTACGGCTATCGGCTGTGGGAGACAAAATTCTATCCCGAGGCGCAGGTGACGCTTGAAGAAACCGTGACCAAATATCCCAAGCACAAGCGCGCCAGTTTTGCCCGCAACTTGCTCGGCCGCGCCTGGCTCGACGACAAAAAACCGGCGACTGCGGTCAAGGTATTCTATGACAATTACAAAAACGACCCACGCGGCGAACGCGCGCCGGACAGCCTCTTTTTCTTGGGGTCTGCGCTTACCGACCTCGGCAAAACCGCAGAGGCGTGCGAAGCCTTTGGCGAACTTGCCAAGGCCTATCCCGATGCAGCCGGCGGTCGTTTGGCGGACCGCATTGCGGGCGGCAAAACGCGGGCGAAGTGCAAGTAACAATTTCTCCTGAATATCAGAATCGCTTCAGACATGCCCTTGACCGTCTGGGGGTGGGCGGTAATGACCGCTTGATACTCGCCGTGTCGGGTGGGCCCGACAGCATGGCGCTTATGCTGCTGGCAACCCTATGGGCACCCGAGCGGATTTGCGCCGCCACCGTAGACCATCGGCTGCGTGCGGAATCGGCAGATGAGGCGAGCTATGTCAGCGAAATTTGCAAGCGGCTTGGTGTTCCGCACATGATCTTGGCCCCTTCGGAACAAATTAGCGGCAATGTTCAATCCTCTGCTCGCGCTGCGCGATATACGCTGCTCGCAGAAGCGGCGGACCAGTGTGGCTGTTCGTTGATCGCCACCGCACATCATGCCGACGACCAGCTTGAAACGCTGCTGATGCGGCTGGCGCGGGGCAGTGGCGTCAGCGGCATGGCAGGCATCCGCGCACGAAACGGCAGGATCATACGGCCGTTGCTCGATTTCAGGAAATCCGAACTGGAGGATATCTGCAAAACAGCTGCGGTACAGCCGATCCGCGACCTAAGTAATGACAATGCCGATTTTGACCGGGTGGCTATGCGGCAATGGCTGGCGCGAAGCGAGCCTCCATTCGACCAATTCGCGTCGAACCGGACGGCCGCAGCACTGGCCGATGCGGCCATCGCCCTCGACTGGATGACCGAAAGCTTGGCCGA
>JANLSY010000213.1:0-4602 GCA_031362665.1 Sphingomonadales bacterium | reverse complement strand
AGACAGCACGCGGCCCAGCGTGTCGGCAAAAACATAAGCACGCATGTTGCCGATGTGCGGATAGTTGTAGACCGTCGGCCCGCAGGTATAGACGCGTGCCTCGCCTTCATGGATCGGAACGAACGGTTCGATTTGCCTTGTCAGGCTGTTAAAGAGGCGTAATTCGGTCATGGATGGGCGATGGCTTAGGATGCTTTAGAGGTCAAGCGCAGTTCCTCCCCGAAACGGGGAGGGGAACCACCGAAGGTGGTGGAGGGGCACGTTGCAGATTTCCCGAGCTTTCGGGGGCAGGCCATTACTGCGGTGCCCCTCCACCATGCTGCGCATGGTCCCCCTCCCCATATTGGGGAGGATTAAAAACCTTCCCAGCGGATAGCCTGACCAATATCCACACGCGGCACCGTGAAATTATTCACCGCAGCATCCGCGTCACGATAGCCGATCGCCATACCGCAAAAGAAGATATGGTCATCATCGATGTCCAGCAACTCGCGCATATAGGTGCCGTACATCGCCCAGATTTCCTGCGCGCAGCTGTCGAGGCCTTCTTCGCGCAGCAACAGCATCACGGTTTGCAGCCACATGCCCATGTCGGACCATTGCGGCGTGCCCATATATTTGCGCGTGTAGGTGAATAATTGCACCGGTGCGCCGAAACTGTCCCAGTTTTTCATCATCTGACCGATACGCCCCGCGCTGTCTTCGCGGGCAAGGCCAAGCGCATCGAACATCGCCTTGCCGACGCCGCGGCGCTGCTCTTCGTAGCGGCCCTCAAGGCCTTTGGGGTAGATGTCATATTCCGGCGCTTCGCCAAGAGGAGCTGTCGCGGCTTTGGCCTTTATCTTGGCGGTGAGATCGGCAAGCGGCTGGCCTGTCAGGATGATGGCGTTCCACGGCTGCGTATTGCCGCCGGAGGGCGAACGTTGCGCCCTGGTCAGCACGCGTTCGAGGGTCGCCTTGTCCACCGGCTTGTCTGTGAATTGCCGGACAGAGCGGCGGGTAGCGACGGCTTCGGTGACGTTCATAACATGGCTCCGGCAAATTTAATCGTTCGATTAACTCATGCCATGCGGGATGTGAAACGCAAGCCTATTCCTCGTCGAACAGCCCCGCCAGTTGTTCGATCATCGTGCCGCCCAATTGCTCTGCGTCCATGATCGTGACGGCGCGTTTATAATAGCGGGTAACGTCATGGCCGATGCCGATGGCGACAAGTTGCACCGGGCTGCGCGTTTCGATCATCTCGATCACTTTGCGCAAATGCTGCTCCAGATAGCCGCCATGATTGACCGAAAGCGTGCTGTCATCGACAGGCGCGCCATCTGAAATCACCATCAATATGCGGCGGTCTTCGGCGCGGGCGATCAGGCGGTTGTGCGCCCAGAGCAGCGCCTCGCCGTCGATATTTTCCTTGAGCAGCCCCTCGCGCATCATCAGCCCCAGGTTGCGCTTGGCGTGCCGCCATGGCTCGTCGGCCTTTTTGTAGATGATGTGGCGCAGGTCGTTTAAACGCCCCGGCATCGGCTGACGTCCGGCGGCGAGCCAATCCTCACGCGCTTGTCCGCCCTTCCACGCGCGCGTGGTGAAGCCCAGTATCTCGGTCTTCACGCCGCAGCGTTCGAGCGTGCGCGCCAATATGTCGGCGCTGATTGCGGCGATGCTGATGGGCCGTCCGCGCATTGAGCCTGAGTTATCGATCAACAATGTCACCACGGTATCGCGGAAATCGGTTTCGCGTTCGATCTTGTACGACAGCGAACTGCCCGGCGACACGACGACGCGTGCAAGCCGCGCCGCATCAAGCATGCCTTCCTCCTGATCGAACGCCCAGCTGCGGTTCTGCTGCGCCATCAGGCGGCGTTGCAGGCGGTTGGCGAGTTTCGTCACCACCGATTGCAGGCTAGACAATTGTTGGTCGAGATAGGCGCGCAGGCGGTTTAGCTCTTCCTCGTCGGCCAGTTCGAGCGAGGTGATTGTTTCGTCATATTTGGTTGACCAGATTTTGTAATCGCTCTGCGGCAGATGATCCCAGTTGCGGCGCTGCGGGGTGACCGGCTGCATGCCGTCATCGCCCATTTCGCCGTCGGCACCGTCCTGGTCGTCCATATCCTGCTGGTCGTAATCAGCCTCGGTTTCTTCACCTTCGCCGTCCTGCGGCTCGGCGCGGGCTTCGGCAGTGCCAGCCTCACCTTCACCGTCGTCCTCGCTGTCGCCGTCTTGATCCTGAGAATCCTCGGCATCTTCCCCGCCTTCGTCGGCGTCCGAAGGGTCGATATCGCCTTCGGTGAGGTTCAGATGTTCGAGCATCGACTGGGTGAGCGCGGCAAATGCGGATTGGTCGTCGAGGGCAAGGCCGAGCGCGTCCAAGTCGCTACCTGCCTTTTCCTCAATCCAGCCACGTAGCATATCCACGCCCTCTGCGGCTACGGTGGGAATGGGCAAGCCTGTCAGACGCTCACGGACAATGAGCGATAGCGCAGTCGAGATCGGCACTTCATCGGCGGCCTGCGCGCGGCTGATAGGGTCGGTTCGGAGTTTGAGGTCGAGTGCGTGGCCTAAGTTGGCAGCGACACCGGCCATATTGCGCGAACCCAAAGCCTCGACCCGGGCGTTTTCGACAGCATCGAACGCCGCACCGGCAATCGCCTCGGCCGGTCGGGCGTTCGCGTGGCGCGCTGTATTATGGTGTTTCAGTTTGAGCGCAAAACTATCAGCAAACCCGCGCGCTTCTGCGACTTGCTCGGGCGGCAGAAGGCGTCCCGGCATCGGCACCTTGAAATTCTTGCCCGCCTGGCTGGGCGCATCGGCGGTAAAGGCAAGCTCCACCTCCGGTTCATGCGCCAGCGCGCGCGCAGTGCCGGTCAGCACCGCCTTGAATTGTTCGAGCGGCGATTCGCCTGCCACTATTCAGCCGCCATTTTGCACGCCGCTGCCACCGCTTCCTTGGTTGGCTTGGCCGTCAGCTGGAGTTTGAACACATGCGCATTTTGTGAGGGAAGGCGGCCTTCGCCGCTACGCGAACCATTCACAACCGCAGCGAAATCTTTACAGACCGCGATGCTGCGCAGATAATCGCTATGGCCGCTACCGCCGCTGGATACATCGGTGGTGTCGATGATAGAAAAGCCGGTTTTGCTGGGCTGGGTTTCGTATTTTGTCTTGGTCGCAAAGCAGCGCTCGGGCAGGCCTTTGGCTTTCAACTCCTTTGCCTCAAACGGATTGAAGCAATACGGCGAACCCAGGCGCGGGTAGCCGTGGACGGCGCGCGAAACGGCAAGCGCCCTGTCGGCGAGCGACGCGTAAACGGTAATACGCCGGTCATTGTTGACCCGGCGCATAGCCAGAACTTCTTCGGCAATGTCGCGTTCAAAATCTTCACGGTCAACATCAGGTGATGCCAATATGATATTGGAAATATTGCTAGAATCCGCATTGGTTGAGGTCCGGTCAACATATTCAACCGCGGGTATGACCAGACGTGCGCCAAGCGAGTGCGAAACGATCACGATTTCTTTCACCCACTCCGTCCGCGCCAATTTGGTCAGGAAATTCCGGAAATTGCGTTCATCCCAATACATGTTGGTTTCATCGACGGCGTAGCTCAGCAATTCACCCTGCGAAGGCCAGCTATATTGGATAACCGGCCCGTCGAATTGCGTGAGCGCAGCAATCTGTACCGTATCCTTTGCCGTAGTCGGGAAGGTTTCGCGATAGCCGTGAACATAAAGCAGAACGCGGCCTTTGCGAAGGTTCGCTGCATCGCGAAGGCCATCCCACCATTCGGACTCAGGCTGGAACGCGAGCGGTACCACCGTCTGTTTGTCACCCTTGGCAGGCTTGATCGTCCGTGGCACAGCAAAGCGCCCATAGCGCACGCGATCGCCGCGCTGGTTGGTCAGTTTGACGGTTTCTCCAAGGCAATCAGGCAGACGGCTGGTGACCGCGAAATAATCCTTACCCGTTATCGCGGCGGCATCGGTTTGCGCCGGATTACAGCGCGGATTGTCTACCAGTTGGCTATGCGGAATGTCGCCATATTCGACCGCTACACCGCAGCCGGAAAGCGCCAGCGGGGCCAGAAGAAAGGCGACAAATTTCCGCATCATTTGCCCTTGGGGTTGGCCGCGTGCCAGTCTTTGACGGCCTTAAGCGCACCCGAAACATGGCCTTTGACGCCGAGTTCGGAATAAGCGAACAGGACTTTGCCGTCGGGCGCGATGACATAAGTGGTGCGGTTGGAACCGCCCATTACAGGCAGGCTGACCTTATAGGATTTGATCACCGCTTTCGACGCGATGCCAACGGTGAATTTGTTGCGGCAGGCTTCGACCGAGAAACGCTTCAGCGTTTCGATGTTATCGGCGGACATGCCGATAATCGACGCGCCCATTGCGCCGAAATCATCGGCAGCTTCGGAAAATTCATGTGCTTCGACGGTGCAGCCCGAGGTGAAGGCCTTGGGGTAGAAATACAAAACCACCGGTCCGCGTTTCAGCGCTTTGTTGAGGTTGTATGTATAAGCGTCACCTGCGAGCACGGCCTGCGTGGTGAAATCGGTCGCGCGCACGCCGGGCTTAAGCGCCGCGAATGCGGGGCTGGCGG
>JANLSY010000175.1:0-1547 GCA_031362665.1 Sphingomonadales bacterium | reverse complement strand
CCATCGGCTTTTCGCTGGCAAACAGCATCTTAACGCCGGTGGCGATCAGGAAAACCGCGAAGAAATAGAGCAGCCAGTAAAATTGCTCAACCAACGCTGCACCCAACGCAATCATAAGACCGCGCAGGACGATTACGCAGATGATGCCCCACAGTAAAGCACGTTACTGGTATTTCGCCGGGATGGCGAAGGTGGTGAAAATCAGGCCGATGACGAAGATGTTATCGATCGACAGCGCCTTTTCGATGAAGAAACCCGTATAATATTTCATCGTCAAATCCGCACCGATTTCCGGCCCGAAGGCGGCGGTTTTCTGGAAATAGACCCAGACGCCGAACGCCAGCGCGATGCTGATATAGAAGGCCGACAGTTTCAGGCTTTCGCCGATACCCATTTCCTTGTCTTCCTTGTGCAATATGCCCAAGTCGAACGCGGTGAGTGCAACCACCAGGCCGAGGAAACTCAGCCAAAACCAGACCGGCGTTCCGAGCCAGTCCATCATCAAAAATTCCATGTTTTATTCCCTGTTTGCGCCAACCCAAAAGGCACCGCGCGATCCGTTCGCGCGGTGCCGGGAGAGGTTGTGAGCGATTATATTTTCTGGAGACGCAGGCGCTTGCCGAAAGTCTTGGCCGCGCCCTTGGCGAGGCGATCCTTGACTACCAGTTTCAGCCGCTTCAGTTTCTGAATGCGAAACACATCAGGCCAACGCCGCGCCAATTCCGCACGCAGCTCGCTGTCGAGTTTCTGGTGATATTGCATCAAACGAAATGACGAAAAGGTCATAACTACATCCTCTTTGAACAGATTTGAGTTCAATCGGATGCTCCGGTGACCGGAAGGGCAGCGTTTCGGGGTTGGGAGGGAGGAGAACCACCAAGCCAGCGCACCGGAAACATCCGATGCGGCCGACATCACGTTGCTCGATCACCATACGGCCAATCGAACGAGCGCCAGAGGGGCCCGGTCCGCGCAACCCTTATGGAGCGATTCGTTCCGATTTACAAGTGGAATTTTCGTCAAACCGCCTCAACTTATCGAACTAATCTCTCAATAGGTCGTTTATCGCTGTCTTCGCGCGCGTCTGCGCATCGACGCGTTTGACGATAACGGCGCAGGACAGGCTGGGCCCGGGAGTGCCGTCAGGTAGCGGCTTACCGGGTAGCGCGCCCGGCACAACCACCGAATAAGCCGGCACGCGGCCAATAAACACTTCGCCTGTTGTGCGGTCGATGATTTTGCTGGTCGAGCTGATGAAAACGCCCATCGACAGCACTGCGCCCTCTTCAACAATTACGCCCTCCACGACCTCCGAACGAGCGCCAATAAAGCAATTGTCTTCAATGATGACCGGCCCGGCCTGCAGTGGCTCGAGAACGCCGCCGATGCCAACGCCGCCCGACAGGTGCACATTCTTGCCGATCTGGGCGCAGCTGCCTACGGTTGCCCAAGTGTCGACCATGCTGCCTTCATCGACTCGCGCGCCAATGTTGACAAAGCTCGGCATCAGCACGACATTTTTGGCGATATGACTGCCATGTCGCGCA
>JANLSY010000157.1:0-7522 GCA_031362665.1 Sphingomonadales bacterium | reverse complement strand
GTACGCGTTTGCGTGCCTTCCAGTTGATGCGCGATACACCGCCCGATGCGGGATTTATCGCAGATCTCGAATTTCTGGAGAATCGCGACCTTGATTTGTCGGTGCGGATCGGTGGGATGCTAGCATTTAATGCATTGATGGTCACCATCGGTACGCATCCTATCTCCGCCAGCCCCGGCGCTCCGCTTAGCCTTGATGCGGCAACGCAGCCCGTTTTGACCATCGCCAGTTTAATCGGCATCGTGCCACTCATCGTTTCGAGCGCCTTATGCCTGCGGGCGCTGCTGCTCGGTGAGGAATTTAACAGCGAGGGGCTCGACGGTGATGACAAAGGCTTGCGTCAACGACTGTTCGCCGCATTCATAGCGTCGATCGATGCCCAAAGCCGCCTGCTTCGCCAATCGGTCATTGCAACATTCGCTGGTGGCATTGCCACGCTCGCGGCCTGGGCGTGGATATTGGCCGAAAAGATGGCGTGACGGCGGTCACACTCGATTTCCTATGCCTTAGGATATATTAACCCTTGTCATTTAAGGTAACGTGACCTTAACTACGGGGTAACTTATGGCTGACGAGCAAGACAAAAGAGGTAACGAAGGCGACCGGCGAAGCAATCATCGCCGCGTGGCAACCGAACCTGGTTATAGTGGGCCGGATCGCCGAAAAGGCGATCGCCGTTTGCACGAGCGCCGTAGTACTTAGCGAGAAAGGGGCCACATCGCTGCGGCCCCCAAATCTTTTAGCTCAATCTGCCGATGACAGGTTGATTGCCGAAGCCTTGCCATTACGGCCGATTTCGACTTCATAGTTCACGCGCTGCTCTTTATCGAGCGAGTGCATGCCTGCGGCCTGGACCGCCGAGATGTGGACGAAGCTGTCATCGCCGCCGCCATCGGGTGCGATAAAGCCATAGCCTTTGTCGGCATTGAAGAATTTTACGGTGCCTACTGGCATAATGATGTTCCTTTCACGAAACAGGTTGCCACACGGCAACAGCGCCATGTGGGTAGCCAAGTCGTGGTAGGAAAAGTTTGCGCGCCCCGTTTTTTCGTCCGAAACGCGCCTTCAAATTCCGTCGCGGTCGACGAGTGCATGAGGCCCCTTACGCCTTTTCCACAGCTTTAGCAAACCGGAAGGCGTGTCCCCGGCGTTATTCCTTGTCGCTACCGTTATCATCGGCTTCGGCAACCTCGAGTTCTGCAGGCTTGCGACGGTCGAATTTCGCGCCCAGTTCGTTGGCAAGCGCCTTGCTGAACTCCTCTTGCGCGGCCGGGAACATTTCTTTTTCCTCCTCCTCGATATGATGTTCGTATCGGTGGCGCATTGCCTTGAACTTGGTGAGCCATGCGCCCGATGCCATATCGGTTTCCTGCAATTCGCCCAGCATATCGTCGATTTCCTTATGCTCGGCGACCGAGTGGCGACCGTCGTCCTGAAGTTCCGGATCGGCCAGTATCGTTGCGTAGAGCGATTGCTCTTCGGCGGCGGCATGTGCCGTCACCTCGACACGGAAAGCCTCGAAAAACTCACGGCGTTCGAGCGTATCGCCCTTGGTTTCGGCGATTTTCGCCAGCATCTCGCGATGCAAGTCATGGTCCGATTTCAGGATGGAAAATATGTCGCTCATAATAACCTCCGCTGGTGGTTCACCGGCATAAAGCATCGAAAGTGCGCGTGGTTCCAACCGGCACCAAATCACCAATTGACGGCCAAACTGTATTGTTATAGCAATACAGCATGCGCTTGCTGATAACCGCCATGCTCCTCGTCGCATTAGTGACCGGAGGCGCACGCGCTGCCTCGCCCGAACGGACGGTCAGCGCCAACACCGTCACCTCAAAACGGGATTCACAACTGCGCATCAGTGTCCCAAAGGCGGCACGCTATGTAGGCGGAGACAGGTGGAACCTGTATGATGTAGCTGATTGCGAAATTCATGTCTTTGTAGAGGCGGACAGTAAACGGCAGGTGACACGCATTTACTGGATCCAGTTCGAGGCCTATCTGCCTGCATTCCCAAACTATCACTATGATTATCCTAGCCCGCCCAATACGCCGATGCGTTTCTGGAACCGCGATTTTCAGGTCCGTGCACGGTTCGGGCCGACGGCGGAGCCTGCGAAGCAAGGCTCCGACTTGGAGCGGGTTCAGCAGCTAATTGCCAAGGCTGGCTATACCCTGCCGCCGCATATGATGAATGTACGGATGGTACATCTTGGCCCGCCCGACGAAACCGGTCTGGCTCGTAGTGAGATGATCCTGTTCTATAATGAAGACATGGCACCGACCGGCATGACCACGATGGATTTCATCACCGGCGACGGCGGTCCGACGAGCAAAATCAACGAAAAATGGGCGCCAGTGGAAAAAGCACTCATCGCGCAGGCGACGAAGCGGTTTAGGGTAAAGTGAGGACGCGCTTGAAGGACGGCTGACCAGCAAAGCGGTCCGCAAAAGCGGCGGAGGACGGTGAGGAATGGAAGGTGGTCACCGATAAGGCTCAACGGATTTGGGGCCTGTTGACCTAACGCGGTCCGTCACTCCATAGGCTTCGGCTCCCACAGCTCGATCTTTCTGCCTTCGGGGTCCATGATATGGGCAAAGCGGCCATTGGCTTCATCGGGGAAGGTCTTTACCGGCTTTACCCCATGTTCGGCGCAGCGGGCGAGGATGCCGTCCAGATTATCGACCATCAGGTTAAACATGAATTCCTTGTCTGAAGGCGCAAAATAGTCGGTATCGGCTTTAAAAGCCGAAAATACCGTCGCTGCCCCGGGATGTGCGGCGGCGGCTTCGGGGGTGAATACGATTCCCCACGGCTCGACAGCGATGCCCAACACTCGGCCATACCATTCATTGGTCGCTGCCGGATCCGCGGATTTGAAAAACAGGCCACCGAGGCCAAGAATTTTGGGCATGATTAAGTGCTCCCTAGTACGAATTGACCGCCGCAACATGCAACACAGTGTGGCACCAGTCTATCGCCCAAATGGGTGACCCGCGGAACAAAAGCGCCGCCGGGACAATTATCGATGCACCTAATCCAGACGGAACGTGTAAGGGCGGCGCGCGCACCGGATATCGCTTCGTATCAGCCGCAACCGGAGTCGCATCATGGAAACCCGCTTAATTATCGCCTATTCGCTCATTGCCATCATGGTGGCGATCGCCATTTTTGGCGGGATGTGGGTATCGAAAAAGCGCAAAGCCGAAGAGCGGCGAACCTCCGGACGGACCAGCAACCTTTAAACGGCTTCTGCCGCCAATCGCTCGAATATCCCCAAAATCTGCGCAGGCGTTGCCGAAGTGATAGCGCCCGCCGACACCTCTTCCTGGCTCCACATCCAGCTGCGGGCCGGATCGTCACGCATTGCCCATTTGGGGAACATCCGTTCGCTGACCGCGCGCGATATCAACGGCTGAACTTTGACATGCCTGTCGTCGTCGGCAGCAATCCGCGCGTAGGTTGCGTCGATCGCAGAATCCGGGCCCTCGATCAGTTGCAGGTATAAATCGCCGCGGCAGATAAGCGCGCCGGTTATGCCATCGCGCGCATTGTTGAAACGCGAGACGGTCAATATGTCATCGAGCGCAGCGGCGCTGAACCCGAACGGCTTTGACGAATAGATCAGCTGGGTCAGCGCCAGCTGGCTCACTTCGCCAATCGCCGTCCATTGGCACGGACACGGCGGGAATAATGCGCGATGCTGTTACTGGCGATGGCTTCGGGGCTGGCGCCAAGCTTCCCGGTCATCAGATCGAAACCGAGCGTCACGTTCGCCGCGACCTTTTCCGACACCATCCGTTCCGCCTCTTTCAAGGCGGCAGGTCCGCCAAAAGTCAGCGCCGCCATGCGCTGTGCGATTACCATGTTCGATTCCGCGGCAAGCGCCCATGCGTCCATGCCGATACCGAACCAGTTGGGATTTCGTGTTTTGCGGGTCATGTCAGTGAAACTCTCATAGGGCTGTTGGGTTCAGGCGCAATCATCTTATTTTTGCGCCGGCCTTGCGGCGGTCTTCGGCGGCGGGTCCGCTTACGCGGTCGGTGCGGTTGTGGTGATACTCATAGGATAGCACATTGCCTGCGGCGTCGCGCTTGAAGGTCACTTCGTGCATTTCGCTGCCGTCGTCGGCGATCGCGCGAAAACGGTCAGGGGCGAAGGGCTTAAGGAAACTGAGATTGTCGGACGGACGGCTGGTCGGCAAATCGAGCATCACGAGGCCGCCGTTCCAAGGCAAAATCACCGTCTCGTTGGTCCAGACATTGTCGAGATAACGCCCGGAATAATCCTCGAGCGGAATGATCGCTGGCGGCGTGCCTTTGAACGCATGGCCACGGCGCGCGTCGAGCAATTTGTGGATCTGTACGCCCGCGTTCCAGATCGAGTCGCTGTCTGTAGTCAATGCCGAGACCACGGTTTCGCTATCAGACCGAACGAGCAGAACGCTTTTATATCCCGGGCAGCTGCCATCATGCCCGACATAGGTCTTACCGCCCTCCTTTTCGACCACGAAGCCAAGCCCGAAACTGCCCTTTCGGACATCGTCGCTGAACTGAACCCGCTGCATTTCGCGTAAGGTGCTCGGGCGCAGGACGCCGGGGGTCACCGGCACGGTTTCTTGTTTCAACAGGTTGACCTGCCACAATCCGAACTTCACCAGATCCTCTGCAGTGCTGGAAAAACCCGCGGCAGGCACGATGGCCTTGCTGTCGAACGGTTTCAGCTGCTTGCGCTGCCCGTCGCGGTCGAGCGGACCCCAGCCGACCGCAAGCCGTTTGCCGAGCTGGTCGATCGGGAAAGTGGGCCGCGTATCGTTTAGGCCCAGCGGCGTGAGCACATTCTCTTGAACCAGCGTTTCGAACTTCTGCCCCGAAACCGCGACCGCTGCATTCCCTGCAAGCGTCAGGCCGATATTGCTATACTGGTAGACGCGGCCGACCGGATAAAGCGGCTTGGCGCTGGCATAATCGGCCTTCAGTTCGTCCTCGCCCGGAAACGGAAAATCGGGTCCGGTCCAGTAACCGGTGCGACCGTCACGCGGCACGCCTGCGGAATGGCTGAGCAAGGCGCGCAAGGTCACCGGAACCGAATCGCGGCCGTCGGGCTGAAGCTTCGCCCACGGCAAATAGGTGGTAATGGGCTCGTCGAGGCGCAACTTGCCTGCCTCCCATTGCTGCATCACCGCGACCGAGGTGAACAGCTTGGAGATCGAGCAGATCGAATAGATCGTCTTGCCATCGGCGGGAATTTTGCGCGCGGCGTCAATATAGCCGTAGCCGCTCGACCAGACTTGCCTGTCACCGACCCCGATGGCGATGGAAAGCGCAGGCCAGCGGCCATAAGCCTGCGCTGCATCGGCCCAGGCATCAATCAGGCGGACGGCTTCGGCGGTGGCGACATCGGGCTTGGGAGCGTCCTGCGCATGCACAGCAGGGGACGCGAATGCGATGGCGGCGAGCGCGAACGCCTTGGTTAGTCGTTGCATGAAAATTCACCCCTATTTTCGCGTGCGGACCAAGCTACACTACAATTTCGTTCTTAATGCGCAACTGCCGACCGCGTAGCAACAGATAAGCGGCAAAGCCCATAGCAACTCCGGGAATGGCACCAGGCGGGATGCACCAGTAAGCGAACAATGCGGTGAAGACGGCTGCGGCGGCGATGATAACGGCTTTGAAGAGTTGTTCAGTCATGTTTCTCACTTCGATTCTCATGCTAAAGATACACAAGATACCGTTACGCCTACCCCTTATTGTATCCTTTGTTGCTTTAAGCGAGCCTGTTGGGTGCCGGTTCATCGCGCATCGCCGCGCGGACGAGGCCCATATCAGGCCCGCCCGTGACCGCCACCGATCCGCCGCGCAGAACACGCACCGTCGTCACACCATTAATCGCCCGTTCCATTGCATAGCCATATTGCCGCGATTTCCCTTCGCCGATTGCACGGTCCCACGCGGCGGCAAAACTTTCCGCGCCCTCACCCGCAGCAAGGGCGCGTTCGCGCAAGCGATAGGCCGACACCCGCCCCATCCCCACCGCCCGCGCCGCAGCGCCGACCGATCCCATGACCGATAATGCATGGATGAAACGCCGCTGGGCAAGCGGAGACCAGCCGTTAGAGCGTGCGCGTTCGAACGGCACAGGCGTGAAGTCGAATATGGTACCGGTGAGGTCGGGTTCGAGTGGATTTGGCGCATCATTGGTCATGCGTGCATTAGAACATAAAGCGAACATTGTAGGAAAGGCTTTTGTTCACGACGGCGCAAAACGATGATATATTGTCGGCTCGAACCATGGGAGGGTGAGACAATGAACAGTAAATTGGTGAGGGCCATCGGCGCGGTCGGGGCATTGTTCAATCTGGTGGGCGTGCAGGCCTATCTGGCGCATGTCGGCGTTCTGGGCGCAGAAGCGGTGCCGGAGGGCAGCGAAATCATGCCGTCCTGGGTGACCGCGGCGTTTGCCATCGCGGTGTTTTCGGGCGTGATCGGCAGCATCGGCCTTGCACTGCTGAAAGGCTGGGCGCGGCCGGTATTGTGGACCTGCGTTGTGGCGTCGATCATCAACTGGGGATGGGTCTTGGCCTATAGCAAGACCGCGTCGGTCCCGCTTGGGGTGACGGTGATCGCGGTGTCGCTGGCGCTGGCGGTCGTGGCGGAGAGATTCGGGCGGGCGCGCTAGGGTCGCAGGACATATGGGGTTAATAATGCGGAGCGTGACGATTGGGCGCGGTTGCATCGGTCGCCGCTTTGCGGCAGACTTCGCATCGTGAGCAATTCTTTGCCCTTGGCACAGGTCAGTCTCGCACGGGATTTGACCCTGCGGGACCTGAGTTCCGCTGTTGCCGCCGGATGGCGGGACTTTGCCGCTTACCCGTTGTTCGGCCTGTTCTTTGCCGCTTTTTATGTCGCCGGCGGCCTGACCCTTCTTTACGGCCTTTCGCGCGTCGGCCAGGGCTGGTGGCTGATCCCGCTGATGGCGGGATTTCCTTTATTGGCGCCCTTTTCCGCCGTCGGGCTGTTTGAAGTCAGCCGGCGGCGCGAAGCAGGCGAGCCGATGCGATGGGGCGCGGTGCTCGGCGCGCTCAAGGGCCGGGGTGACGAGCAATTGTTGATGATGGGCGGCATCATCTTTGTGGCCTTCAGTTTCTGGATGATCCTGGCCCACGGCATTTTCGCGATCTTTCTGGGGGATAGCGGGATCGGTTCGGAAACCGGGGCTTTGCTGCTTTCGACTGATGCGTTGGTGATGCTGGGCGTTGGCGGTGTGGTCGGCGGGCTGTTCGCGCTGGCGCTTTTTGCGATCACCGTGGTCAGCCTGCCGGTGCTGGTCGACCGCGACGTGGATTTCATCACCGCGATCATTATCAGCCTAGGCGTGTTCGGCGGCAACAAGCCGATCATGATCGCCTGGGCGATGCTGATTGCGGTTACTTTAGTCCTCGCCATGATCCCGCTGTTCGCTGGATTATTTGTGGTGTTGCCGTTACTGGGCCATGCAACATGGCATCTGCATCGC
>JANLSY010000144.1:0-14600 GCA_031362665.1 Sphingomonadales bacterium | reverse complement strand
CAACCGGCGGCTATGGCCGCGCCTATTTTACGGCAACTTCGGCGCATACCTGCACCGGTGACGGCGGTGGCATGGTGCTGCGTGCTGGGTTGCCTTTGCAGGATATGGAGTTTGTTCAGTTCCACCCGACCGGTATTTACGGCGCAGGCGTTCTGATTACCGAAGGTGCACGCGGCGAGGGCGGTTACCTGACCAACAGCGAAGGCGAGCGCTTTATGGAGCGTTATGCACCGTCCGCCAAGGATCTGGCGTCGCGCGACGTCGTCAGCCGTTCGATGGCCCTCGAAATGCGCGAAGGCCGAGGCGTTGGTCCGCACAAGGACCATATCTACCTGCATCTCGATCATATCGACCCGAAGGTTCTGGCCGAGCGTTTGCCGGGTATCACCGAGAGCGGCAAGATTTTCGCAGGCGTCGATCTGACGCGGCAACCCTTGCCGGTGTCGCCGACTGTGCACTATAATATGGGCGGTATTCCGTGCAATTATCACGGTCAGGTTGTCACCAAGAAGGACGGCAATGACGATGCAGTCGTACCCGGCCTTTATGCGGTAGGCGAAGCAGCTTGCGTTTCGGTGCATGGGGCCAACCGTCTGGGTTCAAATTCGCTAATCGATCTCGTAGTCTTCGGCCGCGCAACCGGGCTACATTTGAAAGCCAATCTGACGCCCGGCGCGTCGCACAAGCCTTTGCCCAAGAGCGCAACCGACCTGCCGCTGGCGCGCGTCGACAAGTTCCGCAACGCCAAGGGTGGATCGCCAACCTCGCAAATCCGCCTCGAAATGCAGCGCACCATGCAAAAGCACGCCGCGGTATTCCGCGATACCGAATTGCTGGCAGAAGGCGTGACCCTGATGCAAAAGGTCAACAAGCGGATGGAGGACGTCGCCGTCACCGACCGCAGCCTGATCTGGAACACCGACCTCATCGAAACACTAGAGCTCGACAATTTGATGGCACAGGCCGTCTGCACGATGGAAAGCGCGAACAACCGCAAGGAAAGCCGCGGCGCCCATGCGCACGAAGATTTCCCGAACCGCGACGATGAAAACTGGATGAAGCATACGGCTTCGTGGTTTGACGGATGGGGCGGCTCAGGCGGCAAGGTAACCTTGGATTACCGAGCGGTGCATGATTACACGCTGACCGATGAGGCGGAGTATATCAAGCCGAAGGCGCGGGTTTATTGAGCAAGGCTCGCGGCAAACCGATTTTCCGGCGTTTTGCGCAGTCTCTTCGTGCGCAGGACTGGGTTGCTGCCGGAATCGAATTCGTCCTTGTCGTCTTAGGAGTGTTCCTAGGATTTCAGCTTACGCAGTGGAACGACGACCGGCAGGACCGGGCGCGGGAAGTTTCATTGATGCTGAACGTCGCGCGAGATTTGCGTGAAGATGTGATTGAGCTGAACGAGAATGCAAGGAATGCGGCGTCCCGTATGGCATCGTTGGATCGCTTGCTGCAATTGGCCGGAGATTGGAACCCGCCCGCCGAATTTCCCTCTTCTCGGTTTGTTATCAAAGTCGAACAGGTTCCCCCATTTAAACCCAATTCGGGTTACACTATTGGGATCGAGACGTTCGTTCTTGCTACCTACGACGGGAATCGGTTCGCGTACGATGCGCTGATCAATGCCGACGGCCCTATCGTCGTCCGCGATCAAGCGCGACTAAGCGAGATCCAGAAATATTACGCTACGGTTGACCAAGTGCTTACGTTTGAACAAGGCTTGACTGATACTCGTTTTCGCCTTTTGGACTCCATGCAGACAGAAGGGCTTTCTGCAGTGGATCGGTCGTCGTTCGAAAGCGTTGCCCTGATTGTGCGACGAAGTCCGCCTTTGCGGGCTGCGATCGAGAACTATTGGCTGTATACTAACCGTCAGGTTTTCGTGACACGCAGTTTGAGTAGCGACGCTGCCAAATTAGCGAACAGCATCGAGGCCGAATATCAGCGGTGATGGACGCTCATCGTCCGGCTTGGAAAACGTCCGCTGCAATCTCTAGGCTCCGCTTGCGTTTTTCATGGTCGAACACCGAACAGGCGACGATAATCTCGTCCGCCTTCGTACGCTCAATAAACGTTGCAACGCCCGCCTTTATCGTATCCGCCGCGCCAATCGAGCTCGCCGACAGGACATTATCCAGCATCGCCGCGTGCGATGGCGGCAATGACTCGCGGTAGCCTTCGATGGGCGGCGGCATTTGCCTTGGGTTGCCGGTGCGCAGGGCAACGAAGCTTTGCATCAGCGAACTTGCGAGATATTCGGCCTCTGCGTCTGTTTCTGCCGCGATGATGTTGAATGCCGCCATCGCGTAAGGCGCGTCCAGTGCTGCACTTGGCCGGAAATGGCTGCGGTAGATGTGTAGCGCTTCGTCGAGCATATCGGGCGCAAAGTGGCTGGCGAAGGCGAATGGCAGGCCAAGCGCGCCTGCGACTTGCGCGCCGTAGAGGCTGCTTCCCAAGATGTAGAGCTGCACATCTGCGCCCGCGCCGGGTGTAGCGACGATGCCGGTCTGGCCGTCATCGGCGAAGTAGCTTTGCAACTCCATCACGTCGCGCGGGAAGGCGTTGGGGTCGCTGTCGAGCGTTCGCCGGATCGCAGCGGCGACCCGCTGGTCGCTGCCCGGTGCGCGGCCAAGTCCCAAGTCAATCCGTCCGGGGTAAAGCGCGTCCAGCGTGCCGAACTGTTCGGCGATAACCAAAGGCGAATGATTGGGCAGCATAATGCCGCCTGAACCAACCCGAATGGATTTCGTAGCGGCAGCGATGTGGCCGATGACCACACTAGTCGCGGCGCTGGCGATGCCGCGCATGCCGTGATGTTCGGCAACCCAGTAACGGGTGAAACCAAGGCTTTCGGCATGGACAGCAAGATCGGCGGCATTGGCGAGCGCGGTGGCGACATTGCTGCCTTCAACAACGGGAACGAGATCGAGCAGGGAGAATTTGGTCATGTTGCTTAGATGGTGGCGCAGGCACCGAATGCCAAGCGCAATCGACTAGTGGTTCAGCCCGTGCCATATCAGTGTCGATGCTGACCGATTTGTACGCACCTTTTCTGCTGACGACGTTGCTCATCGAGTTGACCCCCGGCCCGAATATGGCGTGGCTGGCGCTCTCCAGCGCAACGCACGGCAAACAGTCAGGCTTTGCAGCTGTAGCCGGAATCGCATTGGGGCTTTCCGTGCTTGCAGCCGCTTCAGCGGTAGGCCTTGCCGAATTGGCAACGCGCTCGCCATCGATATTCAATCTGTTGCGTTATGCGGGGGTTGCATATCTTCTTTGGCTCGCGTGGCAGGCATGGGCAGGCGAGGACGAATTGTCACCCGATATCGCCAATCAGAATGCGCTTGTTGCATGGTTCCGGCACGGATTGCTGTTGAATATGCTGAACCCGAAAGCCGCGGCGTTTTTCATTACCGTGCTGCCGGCTTATGTTTCAGACAAGGTTGCAATCGCGCCGCAGACCGCTTTGTTATCGGCAAGCTATGTTGCGATTGCGACTTCGATTCATCTTATCATTGTCGCATTCGCAGGACACGCGCATGGCTGGATATCGTTAGGTAATAGAAGACTTGTCATTAGGCGCATTTTTGCCGGTTTGTTGGCCTTGATTGCAATCTGGTTCCTCGTCACTACCGCCTGATCGACCATCATTCATCTGGCGTTCATCACCTCGTTCATAGACGAAGCGTGCTATTTCATAGACGAACCGTTGAGCGGTGAAAGGAAAGCATATCATGACAACCGAACGAAGTCCCGGCTGGAAACTGTTCCTTGCCGGTATCATTGGCATCGCCCTCGTCATTCCTTTGATGATGGTTTATGCGCTGGTCTGGGACCGGCAGGAGCAATCGAACGTCGCGCAAAATTCAATCGCGGCTGGCTGGGGCGGGCCTCAAGTGGTGGTCGGACCGGTGTTGGTCATCCCCTATACGGCCAATAGCGTCGAGACGGTGGACCAGAACGGCCGCCAAACGACGCGGACGGTGCAAGTAACCAAGGAACTTTTCCTTTCGCCTGAAACGAACGAGCTCTCGACCAATTTGAAGCCGGATCGCAAGAAGAAGTCGATCTATGAAAGTGTTCTGTTTGTTGCCGAAAATAGCGGAAAGGCAGGATTCGCCTTGCCCGCCGATTTTGCACGCTATGGCATCGCGCGTGACGCATTGAATTTGGCGGGTGCGGAATTGCGCTTCGGAATATCCGACGCACGCGGGCTTCAGGCGGACAGTAAGGTCGTCGTCAACGGCACATCGCTTGAGTTGCAACCCGGCAAGGGACTGGCCGCATCGGGTGGTTCCGGTTTCTTCACCTTTGTGGATTGGGACGCAGCCAGCCCGATGGAGGTCAGCTACAATTACGCCATTCGTGGCAACAAAACGCTGACGATGGTTCCGCGTGGTGGCGAGACCAAATGGGACGTGAAGTCATCATGGCCGAGCCCAAGCTTTGCGGGTGATTTCCTGCCGACAAAGCGTGATGTGAAATCGTCCGGCTTTACGTCGAGCCATGCAGTCACCAATCTCGCGCTCGGGCAGGCGTTGGTGCTGACTGATGACCTAGCTCCACCTATGCAAGCCAATATCACAAAATATGACAGCATGGAAACGATGAGCGTTAGCGCACCCTCCGCCGGTGGCGGGCAGAGCCAGGCGGCGACCATCGGCCTGATCGAACCCGTCGATCTCTACAGCCAGGTCGACCGTTCGGTGAAATATGGCTTCCTGTTTATCGGCTTTACCTTCCTTGCCTTCCTGATGTTCGATGTAATCGCAGGCGCAAAGGTTGCTGCGGCAGAATATCTGCTGACCGGCGCAGGGCTGGTACTGTTCTTCGTCCTGCTGTTGGCCTTTGCCGAGGTCGTCGGCTTCATGTGGGCTTACCTGATTGCAGGTGGCGCGATTACCGGATTGCTGACGGCCTATTCAGCGGCGGTTCTGAAAAGCTGGATGCGTGCCCGGTTTATCGGCGGATTGCTGGTGGGGCTATATGCCACGCTCTATGTGCTGCTAAACCTCGAGGCTTACTCGCTGATTATCGGTTCGCTGTTGCTCTTTGTGGCTCTCGCAGTGGTGATGTGGGCGACCCGTGCCATCGACTGGGGTGCGAAGCGCGAGGTCGCAGGCGAAACTATCGCCAGCGCAGCATAGAACGGTCAAGCTGTGAGACGGATCGGACGCCCATGAGTTTCATGCCGCGTTCGATCTCGTCGCGCAGCTTGCCGACAATACGCTGAACGCCGGGTTCGCCCGCAGCGGCCAGTGCATACAAATATAATCGCCCGCCGGAGCACGCTGTTGCCCCGGCGGCGATTGCTTTCAGGACATGACTGCCGCGCCTGATGCCGCCATCGCAGATGATGTCGATCTTGCCGCCGACGGCATCGGCGATTTCGGCAATCTGGTCGAATGGCGAGCGCGAACCGTCAAGCTGCCGTCCGCCGTGGTTCGACACCATGATTGCGGTTGCGCCGATATCGACCGCGCGTTTGGCGTCGTCGACCGACATGATGCCCTTCAGACAAAAATGCCCGCCCCAGTCCGACCGGACCTTCTCGGCCATTTTCCAGTCCATCGAGGTGTCGAGCATCGTGTTGAAATATTCGGCAACTGAGACAGCTACATTGGTGCCCGCGTCGACATGGGTTTGGAGGTTCGGGAGTGCGAACTTCTCGCGGAACAGATAGTTTGCGACCCAACCGGGATGCGCCGCATAGCTTAGTACCGAGGCTGGGGTGAAACGAGGCGGCGAGGTGAACCCGCTGCGCAAACATCGCTCCCGATTGCCCGAAACGATAGTGTCCACGGTCAGCGCAATTGCATCGAACTTGGCCGCCTTGCACCGATCGATCATCGATGTGTTAAGGCCCTTGTCCTTATGGATATAGAGCTGGAACAGTTTGGGCGATTTGATCGTCTCGCCGACCTCTTCGATGCTGACCGTAGCCAGCGAGGATATGCCGAACCAAGTATCGAAGGCCTGCGCTGTCGCTGCAACGGCGCGCTCGCCCTGCCAGTGAAATAGCCGCTGCAACGCGGTGGGAGAGAGCATTAACGGCAACGCAATCCGCTTGCCCATTACCGTCGCGCTCATGTCGATTTCGGACACCCCTGCCAGCACGTTGGGCACAAGGTCACAGTCAGTAAAAGCCGAAGTGTTGCGGGCCTTTGTCCTTTCGTCGTCAGCTGCGCCGTCAATATAATTGAATATCGGCGAAGGCAGTCGCGCCTTGGCTAAAAGACGGAAATCTTCGACGTTATGACAATCGCTTAAGCCCATTCCGATGCTATTGAAGACCTTGCAGATAATTGCACGAATTCGGATTCTTGCTCTGCAGGCCGCGTTTCAACGCCTCCATCCGCTGCTCCGACGTGCCGTGTGTAAACATGCTCTCGACCGGCGCACGTCCCGCGTCCGCCATCAATTTATCGTCGCCAATCGCATTGGCAGCGCGCATGCCTTCTTCGATATCACCCGGTTCGATGCGGTTGGCGTTTATGCCCGCCCAGACTCCGGCAAAACAGTCGGCTTGCAGTTCCATACCAACCTGCAAGCGATTGCCATCGGCCTGGCTGGACCGCGCCTGAAGTTTACGGACCTGATCGGCGATACCAGCCAGATTTTGGATGTGATGCCCCATCTCATGCGCGACAACATAGGCATAAGCGAAATCTCCACCCGCGCCCATTTGTTGCTCCATTTGCTGGAAGAAACTGGTGTCGAGATAGATGCCGCGGTCACTCGGGCAATAAAACGGTCCCATCGCCGATTGGGCCGCACCGCAGCCCGATTGGCCGCCGCCCTGATAGAAATTAAGCGTTGCCGGCTGGTAATTTGGCAGCAACTGCTTCCATGTTTGCTCGGTCGAAGTAAACACCCGGCAAGCAAACAATTCGCTCTGGGTATCGCATGCGACGTTGCCACTCGTGGTTTCTTGGGTAGTATCAGGCGCAACACTCGGGCTAGAGAGGAAATTGCTGCTCGACAGAAAGAAATATCCGACCACCGCGATAATAAGCAACGTCCCACAACCCATTTTGCGGCCCAGCAGCATTGGTAGCAAACCGAACAGTAGGCCAAGCATCCCGCCGCCGCCGCCGCCAAAACCACCTCCGCCTGCGCCTTGGTCGTTGATATTGCCACTTGGGTCGATGTCATCGAGGCGCATGCGATTCTCCGTTATTGCCGCAAGCCAACATTGCGGTTAGCGCACAAAAGCGCAAGTAAAGTTGCTTCCTAACGCAAAGGCATTCTCCCATGTTCCTTAAAGGCAAAACTGCACTCATCACTGGCTCCACTTCGGGTATTGGCTTGGGTTATGCCCGCGCCCTCGCGGCTGAAGGTGCGAACGTCATGATTAACGGCTTTGGTGATAAGGCCGTGATTGAAGGCTATGTTGCCGAGTTAACGGCGGTCAGCGGCTGCGGCGCATCATATTCAGGTGCAGACATGACCAGACCCGATGAAATTCGGGCAATGGTTGCGGATTGCGCGGCGCAGCTCGGCGCTCCCGATATTTTGATCAATAATGCAGGTATCCAGCACGTAGCGCCGATCGACGAATTTCCCGACGACAAATGGGATGCGGTGCTGGCGATCATATTGTCGTCGGCATTCCATACCACAAAAGCCGCTTTGCCCGGTATGAAGGCTAAGGGCTGGGGTAGGGTAATCAACACAGGATCGATGCACAGCCTAGTCGCGTCGCCTTACAAGTCTGCCTACAACGCTGCAAAGCATGGGCTCGCAGGGCTAACGAAAACAGTGGCACTGGAAGTGGCAACTCAAGGCATTACGGTGAATAATATCTGTCCGGGCTATGTCTGGACATCGTTGGTCGAGAACCAGATTCCCGACACGATGAAAACGCGCGGGCTTACCCATGATCAAGTTATCAACGATGTGCTGCTCGCCAATCAGCCGCAGAAGAAGTTCGTGCAGGTCGAACAACTTGCCGCGCTCGCCGTGTTCCTGTGCCGAGATGAAGCCAGCGCGATTACCGGAACCAATCTTTCGGTCGATGGGGGATGGACGGCGCAATAAGCGCGCGTTAGCTTGCTCGAAATTTGCTGGGGAGCAGAATTTATGAAGAAATTTTTGGGGTTAGTCGGGTTGATGGCATCGGTTGCGACGCCCGCACAGGCGCAAGAGCTGCGCAAGGCAGTCGAAATTGATATGCCGTCTTTGATGGAACTGTATCGCGATCTCCATGCTAATCCCGAACTGAGCTTTCAGGAATTTCGCACTTCAGCAAAATTGGCAGCGGAGGCAAAACGCCTCGGGTTCGCAGTGACAGAAAAGGTTGGGCAAACCGGCGTTGTCGCTGTTCTGAAAAATGGCCCTGGGCCGGTTGTCATGCTGCGCGCCGACATGGATGGGCTACCGGTCATCGAACAGACCGGCTTGTCCTATGCTTCCAAGGTCAAAGGCGTCAGCAAGTCCGGGCTTGAAACCGGCGTCATGCACGCCTGCGGCCATGACACGCACATGACCGCATGGGTCGGAACGGCACGGCAGATGGTGGCGAACAAGGATAAATGGTCGGGCACGCTGGTAATGATATTACAGCCAGCAGAAGAAATCGGATCGGGCGCGCGCGCAATGCTCAACGATGGACTTTATACACGCTTTCCCAAGCCGAAATATGTTGTCGGTTTTCATGACGCGGCGCAGTTTCCGGCCGGGGCAATTGGTTACTCGTCCGGCTTTGCCCTTGCCAACGTAGACAGCGTCGATATCAAAGTGAAAGGCGTGGGAGGCCACGGGGCCTACCCCCATACCACCAAGGATCCGATCGTTCTGGCAAGCCGGATCGTCGGATCGTTACAAACTTTGGTCAGTCGAGAGGTAGACCCGCAAGATGCCGCGGTCGTTACTGTTGGCAGCATCCACGGCGGGGCCAAACATAATATCATTTCGGATGAAGTGACGATGTTGCTGACCGTGCGAAGCTATTCAGACGAAACGCGGAAATTGTTGCTCGACGGCATTCGCCGTATCGCAAAAGGCGAGGCGGAAGCTGCGGGTATGCCGCCGGAAAAAATGCCCGAAGTTACGGTGGCCGATAATGAATTTACACCGGCGACTTACAACACGCCCGCATTGACCGCACGCATGGCGGCATTATTCAAAGCAAGGTTCGGCGATACGCGCGTAATCGCGACGCCACCCGTCATGGGTGGCGAGGATTTCAGTGAATTCTACCGGGCCGACAAAGCAAATGTAGAAAGTCTGATTTTCTGGGTCGGCGGCGTTCCCCAGGCAGAGTATGACGCGGCAATGAAAAGCGGCAAAAGCCTACCTTCGCTGCATTCGCCTTTCTGGGCGCCTGATGCGGACAAGGTGATATCGACCGCGACCGAGGCGATGACTGCTGCGGCAATGGACCTTATGAAAAAGTAACCGGGAAACTTAATTTGCCGGCGGCGGACCCAACGGTTGTGCGTAGGCTTGTCCTGTGACTACGCTGGGCTGGCTATAGTCGGGAACGGCTGGGGAAGCGAATTGCGCGGTCGCCGGCGGAGGCGAGTCATTATTGTCCTGGAATGAAGACTGTACCGGATTTCCGTCGATTGCAGGTTCGCCGATCAGGAACACGTCTTCGTCGCCTAATTCAGATTCTTCCTCTGGCAGCTCTTCGGTAGCAAGTTGGGTTTCTGCTGCCGGTTCGACAATGGTTGCAGCGGCTGGGGCTGCATTTGCGGGCTGTGGAGCGATGGCGTCGCCCGATGGAACGAGCATCGCAATCATACCTGCGATGCCCAGCACGCCCAATATCAGTTTTTGTATGTTATCCATTGTCAATTCCGGCTGCTTATTTCCAAGCTGTTAGCCGAAGGCCGTTAATATAATATTAGCGATGCAAATTCGTAGTTTGAAAAAAGGCCGCCGACAAAACTGCCGGCGGCGCAGGTGTTTTCCTCCCCAGGAAAACTCGAATTTTGTGAGGTACGGTTATTTGCCGCCTGCACTACCAAGTCGGTGGTATAGACGCGCGAACTTTACCGATTCTGGCTTGTCCTTGATAACTTCGAGATAGTGCACCAAAGCCTGACGTAATAGCGTCAGGTCTTCGGTCGACAATACAGCTCTAGCACGGGCGGGTTCGCTCATTATCTCGCTCCTGTCAGGCCGCGTTGGCGAACTGGTTCATCGTGTTATCTTTGCCACCAGCCTTTAGCGCGGCTTCTCCAGCGAAATATTCCTTATGGTCATCACCAATGTCGGAGCCCGACATATTCTGGTGTTTGACGCAGGCAATACCTTGGCGGATTTCCTTGCGCTGGACGCCTGCAACATATCCCAGCATACCCATTTCCCCGAAATAGTCCTTAGCAAGGTTGTCGGTGCTCAGGGCCGCTGTGTGGTACGTCGGCAGCGTGATAAGGTGGTGGAAAATACCCGCCCGCTTGGCAGAATCGCGCTGGAAGTTCTGGATACGGCTGTCGGCTTCCACGCCGAGCTCGGTCTCGTCATAAGAAGCGCTCATCAAATTGGCGCGATCATATGCCGACACATCCTTGCCATCCGCCGACCACGCGTCGAACACTTGCTGGCGGAAATTTAGCGTCCAGTTGAAGCTGGGTGAGTTATTGTAGGCGAGCTTTGCATTGGGTACGACTTCGCGGATGCGGTCGACCATGCCGGCAATTTGTTCGATATGCGGCTTTTCGGTCTCGATCCAAATTAGGTCCGCACCGTTCTGCAAGCTTGTGATGCAGTCGAGGACGCATCGGTCTTCGCCGGTGCCGGCGCGGAACTGGAAGAGATTCGATGGCAGGCGCTTGGGACGAAGCAACTTGCCATTGCGGTTCAGGATGACGTCGCCATTTTGCGCGGTGGTTGGATCGATTTCTTCACAATCGAGGAAGCTATTGTAGAGGTCGCCCAAATCGCCGGGCTCGTTCGATACGGCGATCTGTTTTGTCAAACCAGCGCCAAGCGAGTCAGTACGCGCAACAATGATGCCGTTCGGCACTCCCAGTTCGAGGAAGGCATAGCGGCAGGCGCGGATTTTCTGGAGGAAATCCTCGTGCGGTACAGTGACTTTGCCGTCCTGATGACCGCATTGTTTTTCGTCCGAAACCTGGTTTTCGATCTGCAAAGCGCAGGCGCCTGCCTCGATCATTTTCTTTGCGAGCAAATATGTTGCCTCGGCATTGCCAAAACCTGCGTCGATATCGGCAATGATTGGAACGACATGGGTTTCGAAATTCTCGATCTTTGCCATCAACTCCGCTTCCGCCGCCGAATTACCAGCACCGCGCGCCTTGTCGAGATCGCGGAACAGGATGTTAAGCTCACGGGAATCTGCCTGGCGCAAGAAGGTGTAGAGTTCCTCGATTAACGTAGGAACGCTCGTCTTTTCGTGCATCGACTGGTCGGGCAACGGGCCGAATTCGCTGCGCAGTGCCGCGATCATCCAGCCGGATAGATACAGGTAACGCTTTTTGGTGGTGCCGAAATGCTTTTTGACAGCGATCATTTTTTGTTGCGCGATGAAACCGTGCCAGCAGCCGAGTGACTGGGTGTAACTGGCAGGATTAACGTCATAGGCGGCCATGTCATCGCGCATGATGTTGGCGGTGTAACGGGCGATATCGAGGCCGGTCTGGAAGCGGTTTTGAAGTTGCATACGGGCGACCGATTCAGGGCTAATGGAATCCCATGTTCCATTCTGAGCGGCGATGAGTTTGCCCATTTCGCTGATATTTTGCTGATATGTCATAACGGCGTTCTTTCTGAGGAGATTGTTTCTGCCATCACAATGCGCCTAACAAATGGTGTTAGCGAGTCTGCCTTGTAATATTTGTTGTGTATACGTCACTCAAATCCCAATTAATCTTGTAATGTTGTCATATATGTGACAAATGGCCTTATGTCGGAGCAAAAGCTTTTCGCGGGCCATGCTGTCCGCCGTATCCGAAGGGCCAATGGCCTGACACAAGCGGTTATGGCCGAAGCGCTTGGTGTATCGCCGTCTTACCTCAATCTAATCGAGCGCAACCAGCGGCCACTGACAGCCGCGCTTCTCCTGAAACTGGCGGAGCGGTACGATTTTGACCCGCGCACGCTGACCGGGGCCACGCCAGGCGGAGGTGTTGAGGCGATCCGCCGCCGCCTTTCGGATCCGATGTTTGCAGACCTCAATATAGACCGGGCACAAGTCGAGGAGTGGTTCGCCGTCAGCCCCGATGCCGCAGAGGCGTTCGCCCGCGCTTTCGACCGTGTGTCGGGCGGAAGCACGGGTGCGGCGAGCGCAACTATCGAGCCCGAAGCCATTGCGTCGGCGCGCCGCGAGATCGAACGCTGGCGCAACCATTTTGCCGATCTCGATGCGCATGCCGAGGCGCTTGCTGACGAGCTGCGGCTCAGCAACGCAGATCTTTATGCCGCGATGACGGAACGATTGCGCATTAAACACCAGCTTAGCATTCGCATACTGCCGTTTGACGTTATGCCCGGCCGCCTCCGACGCCTCGACCTCCACGCGCGGCAGCTACAACTCTCCGAACTGCTAGACCCCGCAAGCCGCACTTTCGCCGCCGCTTTTCAGCTCGCGACGCTGGAAGCGAAGGCGGAAATCGAGGCGCTCGTTGCAGGCGGCGGCTTTACCGAACGGGCAGGGGAACGGCTCTACCGCCGCCATTTGACCAGTTACTTCGCCGCCGCCGTGATGATGCCCTATGCCCGTTTCTTGCGCGCGTGCGAGGCGACGGGTTACGACATCGTCCTGCTGCAACGCCGCTTTGGCGCAGGCTTTGAACAGATCGCCCACCGCCTGACCACGCTGCAGCGCGTGGGCCAGCGCGGCTTGCCCTTCTTCATGCTGCGCATCGACCGCGCCGGGCAAAGCAGCAAACGTTATGCCGGGGCCAGCGCCTCGCCCCTCGTTGAGACCGAACGCCGCTGCCCATTATGGCAAGTGCACAACGTATTTGCTCGCCCCGGCACACTGATGCCGCATCTGGTCGAGCTGGAGGATGAAAGCCGCTGGTTCACATTGTCGCGCACAGTCCACCCGCAAACCGCAGTCAGCGGCGCGGTGGAGGCGGAGTTCGCCATCTGCCTCGGCCTCGATGCCAAGCTCGCCGCGCCCCTCGCCGCCGCGCGCGGCATAGACCTCAACACCGGAGCCGCGACGCCCATCGGCCTCGGCTGCCCCGCCTGCACGCGCCCCGAATGCCCGCAACGCAGCGCCCCGCCAGCGGGCAGGGTGCTGGTGTTTAATGAGCGGGAGCGCGGGATGTCGCCTTTTGCTTTTGATCGGGATTAGTTCAGCCAGCCTGCATCATTCAGCGCCTTGTAGAACGTCCGGCTGACCGGTGCTTCCAGCGGCGCGGTCAGGGTCAACATGGCGCGGCCATCGGCTTTGGTTATGCTTCGAACCGCATCCTTTGCCACCCACCAGCTGCGGTGTGTTTGCGCGCCTGTATTCGCTGGGAGTTCGGCAATGGCATCGGAGAGCCGCATCAGGATGAGCGTTGACTGGCCGCTGTCCAGATGGACCCTTAGATAATGGTCCTCGGCCTCCAACGCGACGATTTTTTCAGCCCGCAGTGGCAAGGGCAAGCGGTCGGCAAAGCGGTTTGATTCTGAAACCTTTAAAATGCTGGCCGGTGGTGGTGATGTCGCATCCTTTGAAATTGCGAGGGCATTTTTCGTATGCAGCAAATGGCCAAGTGTGGTCATCGCCACGCTGATTATCGCAGTAACGCCAAAATTATACCCGAAGCGGAATAGGCCGGTTGCATTTGAGCCGAAGAACATTGCGCCTGCGCCCATGACGATCATCGTTAGGGGAAGCGCGATGAGTATTCCGATGACCGGCACCTCAATCCATGGCCAAGGATTCAGCCGTCCCCAATGTTCCACCATTTCGGTCACACCAAGGCCGATGGTCGCGCCCGAGACCATCAATATCTGCCAATAGGCAAGCCGCGGCCAGAAGGGTATATTGTCGGTCTGCAGCGGCGCGATAATTGCCATCAACAGCCCGATGACGATTGCAATGACGTAACTGCGCCGGTGGCGCACACCAAAGCCAGCTTCCTTTGGCGAAACCGTGCCTGCTACTCGCGCATCGTGAACGGCATTTTCAGTCATATCACGAAAGTTTCCCTGTCGTTTGCGTAACTTGCGTTGAGCGTTGCGCCATCGTTGGTCATCTGTTGCCCATCCCTAGCAAACACGCAAACAGGAGCAAGTAACATGAACAATTTCAAATCGATCCACACCGCAATCCTTATGGCTGGCGCAACGCTCTCGTCGGTTGCTATCGCCCAGGACGCCCCCGCCAGTCTTTCGTTGGTCTTTACCGGCATCGAGGAAAAGGAAGGAGCAGTTTTGGGCGCGGTGTTTAACAGCGAAGACGCCTATAACGGCAAAGGCGCTCCCGTGCGGCAGATTATGATCCCTGCCGACAAGGCGGATGTCGCAGTGAATTTTGAGGGGCTTGCGCCAGGTACCTACGCAATCAAATCATTTCACGACGTGGATGGCGACATGAAAATGACGACCAACCCTTACGGCATGCCGATCGAGCCCTTTGCGTTTTCCAATAATGCCGTGGGCAATATGGGTCCCGCAAAATGGGC
>JANLSY010000121.1:0-2163 GCA_031362665.1 Sphingomonadales bacterium | reverse complement strand
AGCGATTGTTGTCGCAGGTGTTCTCGACGCATTGGACGGACGAATTGCGCGAATGCTGAAGGGCGAAAGCCGCTTCGGTGCCGAGTTGGACTCGCTATCCGATGTAATCGCCTTCGGCGCCACGCCCGCGCTCGTGATTTACATCTGGGTAATGCAGGATATGCCGCGCTTCGGCTGGACCATATCGGTATTTTTTGTGCTTTGTGCCGCGTTGCGGCTGGCGAGGTTCAACGCGCGGATCGATACCGAGCACCAGCCGCACAAGTCGGCAGGTTTTAATACCGGCGTGCCGTCGCCACCGGGGGCAGGGCTTGCTTTGCTGCCCATGCTTATCTGGTTTGAGACCGGCGCTGATTGGGTACGCGATTATCGAATCGTCGCGCCGTGGTTACTGATTGTTGCGGTGCTGATGATTTCCAATGTGGCGACTTTTAGCTGGGGCTCAATCAAGGTGCGGCAAAATTTCCGCTTTATTGCGCTAGCGGGCGTAGGACTGTTCGGCGCGGTGCTCATCGCAGCGCCTTGGGTGGCGTTGATTGCGGCGAGCTTCGTATATGCCGGCCTTATACCGCTGAGCATATTGAGCTATGCCAAAGCAAAGCGTGCGCGACGGGCGGCCCAACAAGCCGCTTGACGCCGGCCCGGTAGGGGCTATGTTCCTTATACGTTCTAAATGGGGAGACAAGCGGTGGAACCGCTGATTATTGCGCTTGTTGTCGTCATGGCTTTGCTCGTCGGGTTGGCCCTCGGATGGTGGGCGGGCGGACGCAATGCGCGCGGCGGGGCTGAAACAGTGGCGTCGATGCGGATGGGGCTGGATGAAATCACCCGCGAACGTGACGACGCACGTATAAGGTTGGCGCAAGCGGAAACGACGCTGACCGAACGCGAACGCGCGTTTGACGAGCAGCTGGCGGCGCTGTCCGAGGCGAAGAATTTGCTGGCAGGACAATTCTCCGAAATCAGCGCGAAGTTGCTCAACGAAGCCCAGTCGCGTTTTCTGCAGCGGGCGGATGAACGGTTCAAGGAGTCCGAAAGCGCCGCCGGACAGAAACTTAGCGCGTTGCTTCAGCCGGTGCATGAGCGGCTCGAAAAATATGAAACAGCTGTCGGTAAGGTGGAGGCGGAGCGGCGCGAGGCGTTTGGCAATTTGCATGGCCTGATGGAATCGATGCGGGTCAGCAACGATGCGGTGCGAACCGAGGCGCAGCGGCTAGGCAATTCACTGCGGGCGGCTCCCAAGGCGCGCGGGCGTTGGGGCGAGCAGCAATTGCGCAATGTTCTCGAAAGTTGCGGCCTTTCCGAACATGCCGATTTCCAGACCGAAGTGTCGGTCGAAGGCGCCGACGGCCGGTTGCGGCCAGATGTGATTATCACGGTGCCAGGCGGCCGCAATCTGGTCGTAGATGCCAAGGTATCGTTAAACGCCTATCAGGAGGCGTTCGAGGCCGATGACGATGTCCGTCGCGAGACCTGTCTGGCCGCGCATGCGGCGGCGATGAAGGCGCATGTCAACGCGCTCGGGCAGAAGGCCTATCAGGACCAATTCGATAATACTCCGGATTATGTAATCATGTTCGTGCCAGGCGAACATTTTCTGTCGGCGGCACTCGAAAAAGACCCCGAACTTTGGGATTTTGCCTTTGCCAAGCGCGTGTTGCTTGCGACTCCGACAAACCTGATAGCAATTGCCCGCACCGTGGCAGCAGTCTGGAAGCAGGAGAAAATGGCCGGGCAGGCACGCGAGATCGCCGAACTGGGGAAGGAACTATATGCACGGCTGTCGACGATGGGCGGACATGTCGGGCGGATGGGTAAAAATCTCGATACCGCAGTATTGGCCTATAACGCGCTGGTCGGCAGTCTTGAATCGCAGGTTTTGACGCAGGCGAAGCGTTTTGAAGAACTCAGTATTGATACCGGCGGTAAGGCTATCGAGAGCCTGCCCATTGTCGAGCAATCTACGCGTCCGATGGTCAAGCTGGTCGAAGCAACTTCGCGCGACGAGGATGCTGCGTGAATTAGATTGCGCGTTTCAGCGTCGCCCTTTGGCCATTTTCATTGGCTAGGATGAGGTTACCTTCGACGCTGTAGCGTTTTGTTACGGTTCCTTTTAGCAGCGCAGGAAACCAAATTTCTGGCGCTGCTAAAAGGAACCGTAAC
>JANLSY010000120.1:0-1692 GCA_031362665.1 Sphingomonadales bacterium | reverse complement strand
GCGGCCAGATGTTGCGGACGTGGATGTGATGGACGTCCTGTCCCTTTGCCCGACCGCGGCGCACCGCCTGATGGATCGGGCCGAAAGTCGAGCCCCATCCTACGATAACAAGCTTGCCGCTGTCTTCGCCCAGAGTCACATCCTGTTCGGGCATGTCGTCGGCAATGCCGTTTATTTTCATTGCGCGAAGCTTGGTCATCATCTCGTGGTTCGCTGGCGAGTAATCGATATGCCCGCTCTTCTCCGCCTTTTCGATGCCGCCGATTCGGTGCATCAGGCCCGGGGTACCGGGTTTGACCCAAGGCCGTCCGCCTTGTTCATTGCGCTCATAAGGCAGGAAACGACCATTTTCAGGGGCCTTTTCCATGAACTTAACGGGAAAAGGCTTGTAAGCGTCCATATCGGGCACCAGCCAAGGCTCGGCGGCATTGGCGATATAGCCGTCGGTCAGCAACATTACCGGCGTCATGTACCGCACCGCGATGCGCACCGCTTCGATTGCGCAGTTGAAACAATCGGCGGGCGAACGCGCCGCAATGACGGGCATCGGCGCATCGCCGTTGCGGCCATAGACTGCTTGATAGAGATCCGACTGCTCGGTCTTGGTGGGCAGACCGGTCGAAGGCCCGCCGCGCTGAGAATTGATGATAACCAACGGCAGCTCGGTCATGATCGCAAGACCCATAGCCTCGCCCTTCAACGCAATGCCGGGACCGGACGAACTGGTTACGCCCAACTGTCCCGCATAAGATGCGCCGATCGCCGAGGCGATAGCAGCAATCTCATCCTCCGCCTGGAAAGTGGTGATCCCATATTCCTTAAGTCGCGCCAGATGGTGCAAAATCGCCGACGCAGGCGTAATAGGGTAGCCGCCGAAGAACATCTTCAGCCCCGCGAGCTGCGCGCCCGCGACCAGACCGTAAGAAATGCCCTCTGCTCCGGTCACCGTCCGGTACACACCCGGCTCGGCGGGCGCCGCGTCGACATTATATTGCTTCAGCGGTCCCGAAAGCTCTGCCGTTTCGCCATAGGCATGGCCTGCATTGAGCGCCGCGATATTGGCGTCGGCGAGCACCTTGTTCTTGGCAAATTTGGCGTTCAGCCAATCAATAACCGGCTGCCGCTTGCGCCCGAACATCCACAGCGCAAGGCCAAGCGTCCACATATTCTTGCAGCGCAGCGCCTCCTTGTTGCCGAGGCCGAAAGGTTTGACCGATTCAAGCGTCAGCGCGCTGATGTCGAACGCCATCAACTGCCATTTGGCGAGGCTGCCATCCTCAAGCGGGTTCGCCGCATATTTTGCCTTGTCGAGATTGCGCGCCGAAAATTCGCCGGTGTCGGCGATGATCAGTCCGCCTTCGCGCAACGCCTGAACATTTGTCTTCAATGCCGCCGGGTTCATTGCTACCAATACATCGGGGCGGTCGCCCGCTGTGGTAATGTCGCTCGATCCGAAATTGATCTGAAAGGCCGAAACCCCGAACAGCGTACCTTGCGGCGCCCGTATTTCTGCCGGAAAATCGGGGAAGGTCGCAAAATCATTGCCTGCTAGAGCCGACGACAGCGTGAATTGCCCGCCCGTCAACTGCATCCCGTCGCCGCTATCGCCAGCGAAGCGAATGACAACAGCCTCGCTCTGGGTCGGCGCTGCTTCGCCTCCCGTTTGATCCTTAAATGCCGTTGCCATTATTC
>JANLSY010000114.1:0-5595 GCA_031362665.1 Sphingomonadales bacterium | reverse complement strand
GGATAATCAGGGCGGCAATATGGTCGAGAGCACATTACGAGCGGCGGACCTCGCGATGCCGGTGAAGCGAGTGCACGCCAGCCGGGGAAAAACAGCGCGGGCAGAGCCGGTGGCGGCGCTTTATGAGGCCAGGCGGGCGTTTCATGTGGGTGCGTTTCCGGAGTTGGAGGACCAGATGTGCGGGTTGATTTCCGGCGGTGGTTATGACGGGCCGGGACGGTCGCCTGACCGCGCCGATGCGTTGGTGTGGGCGATGACCGAGTTGATGCTGGGCAAGGCGGCGCGAATACCGCGGGTGAGTGTGCTGTAGTTTTTATCCTCCCCATCGACTTGCGATGGGGAGGATACGATAGAGGAAAAACCAAATGAACATTTTCGGTTGGAAATCGACCGGGCGGGCTTTTGCGCGTCCGGCCAAAGCGCGTGTGCAACAGGATCATTTGTCCGGCATCCGGACCTATGGTCAGGCGGCGCTGGGCGAATGGCCGCGTAATTATGAGGCGCAGATGCGCGAGGGCTATCTCTCCAATGCAATTGCGCAGTGGGCGGTGCGGCTGGTGGCGGAGGGATTGGCTTCGGCGCCCTTGACCGCCACCGATCCGGGCGCCCTGGCGCTGGTCAGGGCGACATCGGGTGGGCAGGCGTTGATCGAGACCGTGGCCGCGCATTTATTGCTCCACGGCAATGCCTATGTAGAGATATTGTCCGGCATTGATGGCCGCCCGTGCGAGCTGTTCGCGCTGCGGCCAGAGCGGGTGACGATCGAGGCCGATATGCGCGGTTGGCCGGTGGCTTATGTTTACAAGGCGGGCGAGGTGGCGAGCCGCTTGCCCGCCGAAAGCGTCATACACATCCGCTCGATGCACCCGCTCGATGACCATTACGGGCTTGGCTGTCTGGGCGCGGCGTCGGGGGCGGTGGCTATTCATAATGCGGCGACGAAGTGGAACAAGGCGCTGCTCGACAATGCGGCGCGGCCGTCGGGGGCTTTGGTTTACGAGGTGGGCGAGAGCGGCACATTGTCGGGTGAACAATATGGGCGTCTTAAAGAAGAATTGGCGGCCAGCTTTCAAGGCGCGGGAAATGCCGGGCGGCCAATGCTGCTCGAAGGCGGCCTTAAATGGCAGGCGATGGCTCTGACTCCGGCGGAGATGGACTTTGCGGGGCTGAAAGAAGCGGCGGCGCGCGAGATTGCTTTGGCCTTCGGGGTGCCGCCGGTGTTGCTGGGGCTTCCCGGGGACGCGACCTATGCGAACTATCGCGAGGCCAACCGGGCGCTGTGGAATCAGGCGATATTGCCGCTGGCAAGAAAGTTGCTCGATGCGCTGGCCGAAGGGTTGCGGCCCTGGTTCGAGGGGTTGGAGTTCGGAATCGATGTTGATGCCATTCCCGCGCTTGCCGAAGACCGCGAACGGTTGTGGGCGCAGGTGGGGGCTGCGGACTTTTTGACGACGGAGGAGAAGAGGGTAGCGGTGGGGTTGGCCTAGCCCGACTTACACGTCCAGCGCGCATAATCCCATTCGCCGCCATATTGGGCGCAGCTTTGGATACCCTCATGCTGGAGCAGCCAATAGCCGCCTGCGACCAATAGCAAGATGCACAATGTGATGAAGATCCATCGGCCCATGCGACACGCATAACCCATTTCGGGGCCATTTACACACAGGAATTTCATATGATTGACGAGAATTTGCAAGGCCTGCTGGAGCGGGCCTCTGAAACCGGTGCCCAGCGCGCATTGGCGCGGCTTGGACTCGATGATCCCAATGCCGCCAAAGATATGGGCGAATTGCGCGAATTGCTGTCCGCCTGGCGCGATGCGAAACGCTCGGCGCGCAAGGCGGCGATAGGATGGGTGGTGCGGATGGGGCTTGCGCTGTTGCTGATCGGGCTCGCGGTGAAGCTCGGGCTGCCGGGTTTGGTAAGCCAATGAGGATGGCCGGTTACGCCGCGATTTTCGATGCGCCCGACAAGGGCGGCGATATCGTGCGCAAAGGTGCTTTTGCGCGCGCGGCCAAGGCCGGGCTGCCGCTTCTTTGGCAGCATGACACCAGCCGCCGGATCGGCTTTGTCGAGAGTCTGTCCGAGGATGCGCGCGGACTGCGGGTAATTGCGCAGATCGACGATGAAGGTGCGCCGGTTCGCGCAGGCGCTGGGCTGTCGTTCGGATACCGAATTCGCGGAATGGACGGTCCCGTTTTTGGGAGAACATATCGTGAACTGACTGACCTCGACCTCATCGAAGTGAGCGTCGTCACTCACCCCATGCAGCCGCTCGCGCGGGTGCTGGCCATCGAAACAACCAATGATTTAACCCAAGGAGAATGACATGGATTATGAAGTGAAGGCCGACCCGCTCGAGGCGGCGTTTGAAGGGACAACGGCGGAAGTCGCCGTTATGCGTCCGGTGCTGTCGGGCGCAAGGATCGCCGATCCTGCCAAGGCGGCCTTTGTCGATGGCTATTTGCGGCGCGGGTCGGAGGTCGAGTTGAAGAGCTTTTCCGGTTCGGTGGCGGCGGATGGCGGCTATGCGGTGCCAAAGGAAATCGACGCGGTTATCGATGCGACGCTGAAGGGCATTTCGCCGATCCGCGCCATTGCCAATGTCGTGCGTGTCGGCTCCGCGGGTTATCGCAAGCTGGTAACGCAAAACGGCGTGACCTCGGGATGGGCTTCGGAGACCGCCACGCGGCCCGAAACCGCGACGCCGACCTTCAACGAAATCGTCCCCAGCTTTGGCGAGTTGTATGCCAATCCGGCGGCGACGCAGGCGATGCTCGACGATGCCGCGTTCGATGTCGAGGGCTGGCTTGCGGGCGAGATTGCTACCGAATTTGCCAAGGCCGAAGGCGCGGCTTTTGTAAATGGCAACGGCACCAACAAGCCACGCGGATTTCTGCAGTCGCCTACGGCGGTCACCGGCGATGCGACGCGGCCATTTGGGACGCTACAATATGTTGCCTCGGGTGCTGCCGGGGCGTTCGTTGCGACCAACCCGCAGGACAGGCTGCTCGATCTTGTCCATTCCTTGCGTGCGCCGTATCGGCAGGGCGCAAGCTGGGTAATGAATGCATCGACGCTGGCGACCATCCGCAAGTTCAAAACGACCGATGGCGCGTTCATCTGGCAGCCAGGGGTGGCAGCAGGACAGCCTGATACGCTGCTCGGCTATCCGGTGGTCGAAGCCGAAGACATGCCCGACATCGCGGCGAACAGCCTTTCGATT
Organism: Sphingomonadales bacterium; assembly: GCA_031362665.1. Lineage (GTDB taxonomy): Bacteria > Pseudomonadota > Alphaproteobacteria > Sphingomonadales > Sphingomonadaceae > Sphingorhabdus_B. The sequence goes on along the minus strand of JANLSY010000114.1, from coordinate 2,369 downwards.
GCGTTCGGCAACTTCAAAGCGGGTTACCTGATTGCCGAGCGCACTGAGACCAACATCCTGCGCGATCCCTATTCGAACAAGCCTTATGTGCATTTCTACGCGACCAAGCGTCTGGGCGGCGCGGTGACCAATTCGGAAGCGATCAAGGTGATGAAGTTTGCTTTGAGCTGAACGCCGTATCCTCTCCATCGCAAGTCGATGGGGAGGATTAGGAGAAACAGAATGACCCCATATATCTTTCAACGCGGCGAGACGATTTCGCTCGCGCTTGATGTTGTGACCGGTGACCCCCTTTCGGTTACGGCAATGAGCGCGGCGATGAAGGCGGTTGGACCGGGGCGGACCAGCGTCAGTGCCGGCACGCCGGTTGCTGCCGCCTTCACCATCAGCCCAAGGGCAGCGCAGGGCGACATCCCGCCGGGATGGAACCTGACTGTCGATGCCACCACTTCGGCGGCGTTGGCAGTGGGCAGTTATCTCGCCGATGCCAGGCTGAGCGTAGGCGGCGGCGTTATCATCACCGAAAGTGTCGCCATCACCGTGCGCGAAAGCGTGTCAGCATGACGATGCTCTTGCAATGGCGGCAATTGCCACCGCCGCTCACACTGCGCTGGCGTGGCCCCGATGGCGGGATTGCACCGGTTGCTGCAGCGTCATCGGCCATATCCATCGCGACCTTGATAGGACCGCCCGGTGTTCCGGGCCCTGCCGGACCGGAAGGACCAATCGTCAACATTATCGACGGCGGCACATTTAACTGAGGACAACATCATGCCCAGAATTCAACTCAAACGTGGCCTGAAGGCCAATTTGCCGTCGGTGGCCATGCTGCCGGGCGAGGCGCATTTTACGACGGATCGCGGCACATTGCATGTGGCGACGGGAGCGACAGCAAAACTGCCAGTGGTGCCCGCGATCGACGACCTCACTGCCATCGGCGCGGTCGACGGCGCGGCGGATTTGCTCGTCATCCACGATGCCTCGGCTTCGGGCCAGAAGGAAATGAAGATTACGGTCAACGCTTTCAAGACCGCGCTGAACATTCCGGCTTCCGATCTCGACGAGAAAGTGGCGGTCGTGTCGGGTGGCACTTCCGGTTATATCTGGGGTACAAATGGAACCGATGGGGTTATTCGCATCAATACATCGATGGCTTGGAGCAAGGATTCGGGCAATTCCTTTGTCACGCTTGCGGTCGGCGATGTGGACTGTGGCACCTTCTGATGCCGAGCCTTGCGCACAAACGCGGAACGCGCGCGCAAATCGACGCGGCTGCCGCGGCCAGTGCCTTGCAGACAGGCGAAGTTTACCTGATCACCGATGAGGCGCGGTTAACCGTCGGTACCGCCATCAATGCGCACATGCCATTGGCCAAGCAAAGCGAGGCCGGTGGCGGCAGCGATCCGTGGATCTGGCAGAAACTGGCGGCCGACGTAGCCAACAGTACGACCACGCTGGCGGCGGTCACGGGGTTATCGTTCACGGCGGCCGCGAACACGACTTATCTGGTTGAGGTCTTCGGTACCTTTCAATCGGCAGCGACCACGACCGGCATCGCGCTGGCGCTTGATACTCCGTCCGGCACGGTGAGCGGGCAGGTCCTTCATCCGTCATCTGCGACCGCGCTGACCGGCACCGAACAGATTGCCGACAATGCAACGACGGGTGCGACAACAGGCGTGCGTGCTGCGGCGACCAATGTGCCAGTGCTGGCAAGTTTCATCGTCGCGGTCGGTCCGACGGGCGGCGCCGTGCAGTTGCAGTTCCGAAGCGAAGTGGCGGCATCATCGGTCACCATGAAAGCCGCGGTGACCGCCATGGGGCGGCGCATTATCTAAAGGAAATATAAATGCTGAGCATTGATCCGCTCGGCCTCGACAGCGCGATGCTGGACGAGGCGCGAGCCTATTTGCGTGTCGAAGAGGACGGGGTAGACCCCTCACTTTCTTCCGCCTTGCTGGCCGCGATCGGCCATGCCGAGAATTTTACGCAAGCCATACTTATCCGCCGGAATGTGCGCGAGATTATCGGCGTTTCGTCGGGTTGGCATATGTTGCAGGTCGCGCCGGTGCAATCGGTGACCGGTGTCACCGGTATTCCGGCGGAAGGCTCCAGCTTCGGCCTGGCACCCGGCGCCTGGGAGGCCAAGATCGGATCGCGCGGCGAGGCCTATGTCCGGATATTGCAGCCGGGCAGCGCCGGGCGAGTGGAGATTGGGTGCGTCGCCGGCCTGGCGGCGGACTGGGCGAGTCTGCCCGAGGCACTGCGGCTCGGGTTGTTGCGTCTGACCGCACATTTCCATGCCCATCGCGATGCGCTGGACGCTGCAGGACCGCCTGGGGCAGCCTTGGCGTTGCTGCTGCCTTGGC
>JANLSY010000104.1:0-18403 GCA_031362665.1 Sphingomonadales bacterium | reverse complement strand
CTACGGACTGTCCTATTATGGCTATGACGCGCGGGTCTCAGACGAGTTCAAGATCTTCACCAATGTTGATAGCTCCATCGTCGACCCCAAAGAGTTCGACCCTAAAAGCTTCGTTGACCGCAAGACCGACGTCTGCATCATCCCGCCGAATAGCTTCGCGCTGGCGCGCACCGTCGAATATTTCCGTGTGCCGCGTGATGTGCTCGTCATTTGCCTGGGTAAATCGACCTATGCCCGCTGCGGCATTATCGTCAACGTAACGCCGCTTGAGCCGGGCTGGGAAGGTCATGTTACGCTAGAATTCAGCAACACCACGCCGTTGCCTGCAAAAATCTATGCCAACGAAGGTGCCTGCCAGTTCCTGTTCCTCAAAGGCGAGCAGCCATGTGAGACCAGCTACGCCGACCGTGCCGGCAAATATATGGGACAGCGTGGGGTGACACTTCCAAAGCTTTAGACCCCCTCCTCTCCTGCCAAATGGAACGCTCGGCCTTTAAGCGGGTTTCCGCATCAGGGCTCGAGGAGAAATATTATGTTTTCAGGGTTATTCGCATTCATCGGTCGAGTCATGCTCGCGCTGATTTTTATCATTTCTGGCGCGGTCAAACTCGCCGATATCTCCGGCACAGGCACCTACATGGAAAGCGTCGGTTTGCCCTCAAGCTTGGCGCTACCAGTAGCAATATTTGAAGTCGTCGGCGGACTGATGATTGTTTTCGGGATGTTCACCCGCCTGACCGCATTGGTCTTTGCAGCATTCTGCCTGCTCACCGCATTGCTGTTCCACCGCGAAACCGCCGATCCCATCCAAGCCGCAATGGCATTCAAAAATGTTGCCATCGCAGGCGGCTTCCTCTGCCTGTTCGCCTATGATCAGAAAAGCTGGAGCTTCGATTCCTACCGCGACCGCCGCAGGCGCGAAGCGGCGGCGAGGGTTGAGGCGACGAGCGAGCATCCGGCGACTGGTGCGGGGTGAAGTTGACGGCGGGTTGTAGTGGATTCGGGAAAGTCGGCTTTCAGCGCCAAAAAGGGCGCAGCTGCTATTCTCAGTATATTACAGGGATTCACGGGACGACAGGAAAGCAGTCGTTGAAGGCCCTCTAAACATCACCTAGAATTCAGAACGTTCCGACTTTGCGAACAGGGTATAGCCTGCAAAAGCCGCGATCCAGATGTAGAATAGCGCATTGGTCAGGTTGAAACCGTGGTAATCAAGAATGAATGCACCATTCAAAAGACCAATGAGCGTGCCCAATCCGATGATGCAGCCGAGTCCGCCGACCAAGCGTAATGCTCCTAGCTTCGCTGCGAATGAGATACCAAAAAAGAGCAAGGAAAAGCTGGATAGGAACACCGCTGCATTGGCAAATACCCTGTTCAGGCTTGATGCAAACATTAGTATCGCACGCGCTGCGGCATCGCTTTCAGGGGAGAGCGGGACAGGATAAGCAGATGCCCATATCGGGACCGCAAATCCGTTCACCAGCGCAGCTAAGCTCATGGACAACATGGACAGTCCCATCGCCGCCATCGCTGCCATGGAAAGCTGGCTGTTGCGGCTCAATTTTCGCGTCAAACCGTTCATGCCGATAGCAGTCAGAAGCATAAGGACTATCAGCGTAGCATGAACGCTGAAGATCTCCCTGCTTTGACCGGCAATGCTAGCCAATGCGGTCGCCGTCGTATCATTTCGGGTGGCGGGCTCGGGATGGTTCAAAGCGACGGCAATCGATAGGAGCGCAATTAGCAACAAGCCGATTGCGATAATTTTGGTGGAAAGCTTCTCTCTCTGCTGCTCATTTGATGCTGCATTGTTTGTCATTGGCTGCGCGCTCCTGGTTATTGTTCAGCGCTGGCTAGCACGTGCAAAATTATTTTTTTCCGACATATGTTGCATTTTGTCTGATTATGGACATTTTATATAAAATGACTGAAATCAACGTACCGAAGGATCGGAAGGACAGACGTGTCGTCAGGAACAATGGGGCGATACTGACGGCGATGGTCGAACTGATGGGTGAAAAGCGCTGGGTCGAGATTACCGTGGGCGACATCGTTGATCGGGCCGAAGTGGCTCGTTCAACTTTCTACAAGCATTTTTCCAGCAAGGAAGATGTGTTGCTTGCGAGCATGCAGCCCATGCTCCGCATATTGGCACAGCGAGAGGGCGATTTGTCATGGCGTGCGGATCTTGACCGACTTTTGGAACATTATTGGGCCAGCCGTTCTCTCGCCCGTGCTGTTTTTGGCGGCGAAAGGGCGTCAGTCGTTGAGCGCGCATTGCGCGACGAGGCCCTTGTCGGGATGGACGGTGATGCGAGCATTGCTACAAGGCAAATGGTGGCAATCCGTATGGCTGCCGGTCGGGTCGCACTCATCAGGGAATGGGTAAAGGGCGAAATATCTGCAAAGCCACATAGCCTTGCAGACGCTATTGCCAATTGTAAATAGCCGCCGGATTTAGTCAAATGCAGCATTTGTAATTGACGGATGAAACTACTTGGGGTGGTTGCCATGATGTAGCGACTCACGAGGTCCGCCCGTCCTTTTCGCTATTTCAACTCGAAGCCATATGTGACCTTGCTCTTGGGAATGATGTTTTTGGTGTCCGCTTAAAGCTGGACAGCTCGCTATCTGCAATAATGCTCCCGCCCTTTGGCTGCTGAATGGACGGCAGGTTTTGACGATGTCGTTTTCAGCCTGCAACGACCGCAAAGTTTTCGCTAGCCGCCGCCTAAATCTTTGCATTCACGACTCGGCTGATTTGACACAAAACTCCAAATAGGTTATAATAATACCATTATGCAAACCATATCAGACTATGAACCCGAATTCTCCCCCGTCCCTCTCGCCCGCGTTCGCCATGATGGCTGGACGCCCGAGCGGCAGCGGTTGTTTTTGATCGCGCTGGCGGCGCTGGGCACCATAGATGCCGCGGCGCAAGCCGTGGGGATGTCGCGGATTTCGGCGTACAACCTCAAAAAACGTCCTGGCGCGGACAGCTTTGCGCGCGAATGGGGCCGGGCGGTAGGTTTCGGGCGAAGCATGATGTTCGATTATGCCATGGAGCGCGCCATAAATGGCGTAACCACGATTAGAATGCGGTTGGGCGGCGCCTTTGAATTCGAACATGGCCGCGATACCAAACAAATTATGAAAGTGTTGCGCTTGCCTCCGCCGCGCCGCGCCGCCAATGCACCGCTGCGCCCTTCATAAGTTTACAGAACAGGGCCGCACATGCATATATGTTTGTAAACTTATAAAGCCGTCACCCCCAAAGAGAGGACTATCCATGCCAACCACCCCACGCGAATTCGATATCATTGTCTATGGCGCGACGGGCTATACCGGGCGGCTGGTGGCGGAATATCTGGCGGGCCGCGACGGCGCGCCGAAATGGGCAATGGCGGGGCGGAGCCTCTCCAAGCTTGAGGAAGTGCGCGACCTGATTGGTGCACCTGCCGATACGCCATTGGTGGTCGCCGATGCGTCTGATCCGGCTTCGCTCGATGCGATGTGCAAGCGCACGAAGGTCGTGCTGACAACTGTTGGGCCTTACCAGCTTTACGGCAACGAACTGGTCGCGGCATGTGTCGCGAACGGCACCGACTATACCGACCTGTGCGGCGAACCAGCGTGGATGCGGCATAAGATCGACGAGCATGATATTGCAGCCAAATCGTCCGGCGCGCGGATCGTCTTTTCAGCCGGGTTCGACTCGATCCCGTTCGATTTGGGTGTATTGTTTTTGCAAGCCGAAGCCGTGAAGCGCCACGGTGCTGCCGCGCCGCGCGTCAAGGGCCGCGTGCGCAAAATGCAGGGCGGTGCATCGGGCGGTACGATTGCTAGCCTGACCGCGACGATGAAGGCGGCAGCGAAAAACCCAAGCATTATCGGTCTGTTGAAATCCTCGTTTGCACTCACCCCCGGCTTCGAAGGACCTTCTCAGCCATCGGGCATGATCCCCGAATATGACAGCGATGCAGGCGCGTGGGCTGCACCGTTCGTAATGGCGCCAATTAATACCAAGAACGTCCACCGGACAAACTTCCTGCTCGATCACAAATGGGGCAAGGATTTTGTTTATGACGAGATGCTGCTGACGACAATCGGTGAGGCGGGTAAGGCGATTGCAGAGGGAATTGCCAAGATGAACCCGTTCGGCGATTCCAAGCTCAAGCCCGGCGAAGGCCCCAGCCCGGAAGAGCGCGAAAATGGATACTACGACATATTGTTCATCGGACAATATCCCGACGGACGCGAAATCCGTGCTTCGGTCAAAGGCGACCGCGACCCGGGCTATGGTTCGACCTCCAAGATGATTGCCGAAACCGCGATTGCCTTGGCCGAGATTGATGGGCCGGGCGGGGTAACGACGCCTGGCGCGGCATTGGGCGAGGCGTTGGTCGAACGGTTGCAGGCGAAGGCCGGGTTGACGTTCGCGGTCGAAGCCTAACCCCTTTCAAAGCAGGCGGCCTAAGCCTATATGCCGCAAGCCATGTTAGGTCGCCTCTTCAAAAAAGCAGTTATTTCGCGCCCGCTCGATACCGCGCGGGTGCCTGATAACGAACGCATATACGCCATCGGAGACATCCACGGGCGTAATGATTTGCTTGAGGTTTTGCTGGCAAAGATCGACACGGACAACGCATCGCGCGGCCGTGCCGATACGCAAATCATTTTCCTCGGCGACCTAATGGATCGCGGCGAAGACAGCGCTGGCGTTATCGAAACCGCGATGGCGCTCAAGGCTTCGGGCATGAAAGTCCGCTTCCTGATGGGCAATCACGAAGAGGTCTTCGTCCGCGCCTGCCGCAAGAATGATCCTAAAGTAACGCGCTTTTTCCTTCGTATCGGCGGCGAGGCGACGGTGCTATCCTATCCGATTACCCGTGCCGAATATATCACGCTTGATATGGAACAATTGTCTGAGCGGTTATCGACGTTAGTCCCTCAGGAGCATCTTGAATTTATCGAGAGCTTCGAAGATCAGATCGTAATCGGCGACTACGCCTTCGTCCACGCTGGCATTCGCCCCGGTGTGCCGCTGTCCGAACAGAAGCCAAGCGACCTTCGCTGGATTCGCGACGATTTTGTCGAGCAACGCGGCGACCTCGAAAAGGTGGTGGTATATGGCCATACAATTTATGAAGATATCGAGGAACGCGGATCGCGGATAGGCATCGACACCGGAGCCTACGCTTCGGGCAAATTGACCGCTTTGGCGCTCGAGGGCGGCGAACGCTGGTATTTGCAAACCTGATGCGTTAGCCAAGGGGAATGAGAAAACTACCGCTTTTTGCAAGCCTGCTTGCTCTTACCATCGCAACCCCATCCATCGCTCAAAATGAAGCTAGCCCCGCCCGGCTCAAGGCCGATGTCGAGAAACTGGTCAGCTTCGGCACGCGCCATACCTTGTCGTCGGCAACCGACCCCAAACGCGGCATTGGCGCTGCGCGGGTGTGGGCGAAGTCAGAATTCGAAAAGATTTCGCAGGCCTGCAAAAACTGCCTGACTACCGAAATGCTCGAACGAAACATGTCCGGGCCGCGAGTCCCAAATGCCGTGAATATTGTCAATGTACTGGCGATCAAACCCGGCAAGATGGGCTGGGACCATGTCATCATCATTGCCGGTCATATCGACAGCCGCGTGTCCGACGTGATGGATTTCACCAAAGACGCGCCTGGCGCCAATGACGATGGCTCGGGCAGTGCACTTGTCATCGAAGCCGCGCGATTGATGTCAAAGCAGCCACAAGGCGAGGCGACGATTGTCTTCGCGTTGTTGTCTGGTGAAGAACAGGGCCTGTTCGGCGGTCGCCTGCTCGCCGAAACTGCGAAGGAACGCGGTTGGAAAGTGACCGCAATGCTGAACAACGATATCGTCGGCGGTACGCTTGGCACCGACGGGCGCAAGGTCGACAATGTCGTCCGCATCTTCAGCGAAGGCATTCGTGCTTCCGAAGACATTGCGGCTCAGATGGCGCGGCGCGGCAGTGGCGGTGAGGATGATGGCCCGAGCCGTGCCTTGATGCGCTATGCCGACAAAGTGGCCGAAAGCGAAATGGCGAAAATCGGATTGGACGCATTCGGTGTCCGCCGCCCCGACCGCTTTGCGCGCGGTGGTGATCATTTGCCAGCGCTAGAGCTTGGGCTGCCCGCGATCCGCTTCACAGTCGGAGTAGAGAATTACCATCACCAACATCAAGATTTGCGCACCGAAAACGGCATCGAATATGGCGACACTGTCGACAAGATGGACTTCGACTATTTGGCCAAAGTCACTGCATTGAATATCGCCACTGCTAACTCATTGGCTGCAGCGCCGCCAGCGCCTGCATCGGCCAAATTGGGTGGTGCTGTGTCGTCGGATACCAAAGTGGAATGGGTACCCGTAACCGGAGCAACCGGCTATCGCATTTACTCGCGCAAGGCGGATCAGCCCAATTGGACCGACATCGTCGCAGTTGACGACGCTGCAGCAACATCACACGTTCTCAAGGGCGTTATCGTCGACGACCATTTCGTTGGCGTTTCGGCGGTCAATGCGTCGGGCAAGGAGAGCATCATCACCTTCGCGGGTCTACCGCCCAGAAATTGAAAATCCCCATAAACAAAGGGCGCAGCCCCATCTGGCCGCGCCCTTCATTTACTCGGGGTGTAATTTCTAACGTGCTTCAGGCAACCATAGGTTGTTCCATATCGTCGAGGTCGCGCAGCACATAGCCGCGGCCCCAGACGGTTTCGATGTAGTTTTCGCCCATGCACGCCAGCGACAATTTCTTGCGCAGCTTGCAGATGAAAACGTCGATAATCTTGAGTTCAGGCTCGTCCATGCCGCCATATAGGTGGTTGAGGAACATTTCCTTGGTGAGCGTGGTGCCCTTGCGAAGCGAAAGTAGTTCCAGCATCGCATATTCCTTGCCGGTCAGGTGAACGCGGCTGCCGTCGACTTCGACGGTCTTGGCGTCGAGATTGACCGACAGCTTGCCGGTGCGGATGACGCTTTGTGAGTGACCCTTCGAACGGCGCACAACCGCATGGATGCGGGCGACCAGTTCTTCGCGGTGGAATGGCTTGGTGACATAATCGTCGGCACCAAAGCCGAACGAGCGCACTTTGCTATCCATTTCCGAAATGCCGGAGAGAATAAGCACCGGTGTCTGCACCTTGGCAACGCGCAGTTTCTTCAGCACGTCATAGCCGTGCATGTCCGGCAAATTAAGGTCGAGCAATATGATGTCATAATCATAAAGCTTACCCAGATCGAGGCCTTCTTCGCCCAGATCGGTGGTGTAGACATTGAACCCTTCGGTCGCGAGCATCATTTCGATGGCCTTCGCGGTTGTTGGCTCGTCTTCAATCAAAAGCACACGCATTGGGCAAACCCCTCTAAGTTTTGAAACTACCCAACGACCGATCTACACCCCTGCGATGCAGTCATTCGTTTTCATTAACCATATTGGAAATGAACTGAAAAGGTTAATTTCATCTTAACGCAGGGTTTCCGGCGAGTCGCGGGGCATACCAAGCCTCGGAAATGACTCATTTCTGCGGGTTTCAGAGTCCTTGGTCTCCTTAAAAATTTTTCGGAGCCGAGCCTTGCGAAAGCGAATTTATCGACCCGACGCAGCTAATTCGGTAAAATAGAGCAGATTGTTCGCTCCGATCCGGACGCACTTTTAACGATTGCCCTTTCCCGGACAGCGCATAAACTGCCGAAGTTTTGTGGCAGGGGCAGTTTAATGAAGAAATCGGTACTTTGGGTGTTGGCTTCTGCCTTGGTCGCGCAGGTATCGCCCGCCGTCGCCGAGCCGCGAGCCGATCAACTGGCGTTTCGCGATTTATACAAGGAACTGGTGGAGACCAACACGACGCTGTCGTGGGGCAGCTGCACATTGGCTGCCGAGCGGATGGCTGCCCGATTAAAGACTGCGGGCTTTGCCGACAACCAACTTACTCTATTCGCAACGCCCGAAAATCCGAAAGAAGGCGGACTTGTCGCGGTCTATCCCGGTACTTCGAAAACTGCCAAACCGGTGCTGCTCATCGCACATATCGACGTGGTCGAAGCGAAACGCGCCGACTGGGAACGCGATCCGTTCGTTATGGTCGAAGAAAATGGCTATTTTTACGGCCGCGGCACCGCCGACAATAAGGCTCAGGCAGCGGTCTGGGTCGACACGTTAATCCGGTTCAAACAGCAGAGCTATAAACCAAAACGCACAGTCAAAGTCGCGTTGACCTGCGGTGAAGAAACCAACGGCGCCTTTAACGGCGCGCAATGGCTGGCAGAAAATCGCCGCGATCTGATCGATGCCGAGTTTGCCCTCAATGAAGGTGGCGGCGGCGATAGCGATGGCAAGGGCAAGGTTATCGGCCAGTCGGTACAGGTCGGCGAGAAGACTTTCGCCAATTATCGCCTCGAAACCCGTAATCCGGGCGGACACAGTTCGGTACCGGTGCGCGACAATGCCATCTATCAGCTGTCACGCGCGCTGACCAAAATCGACGAGTATCAATTTCCAAATGAAATGTCTGACGTTACCCGTCGCTATTTCACCGAAGCGGGCAAGGGCCGCCGTGACGAGACGGGCGATGCAATGGTGAAGCTTGCAGCGAACCTGAACGACAAGGAAGCCGAAGCAATCGTCAATAAGGACCGTTTCCTGCATAGCAATCTGCGGACGACATGCGTCGCAACGCTACTTGACGGCGGGCACGCGGCGAACGCGCTTCCCCAGCGTGCAGGGGCCAATATCAACTGCCGCATATTCCCAGGCCATAGCATTGAGGAAATCAGGCAGGAATTGTCGCGCGTCATCGGCGATGCTGGTGTAACCGTCACCACCCTGCCACCGCCACGCCCGTCACCGCCCGCGCCTACAATGGACCCGAAAATTATCGGCCCGATGGAGAAATTTTCGGCAAAATACTGGCCGGGCATTCCGGTGATACCGTCGATGGCCAATGGCTATACCGACGCGACCTTTCTTGGCGCGGTTGGCATCCCGACTTATGGCATACCCGGAATGTGGGGCGACCCCGACGGCAATGGCGTCCACGGCCTGAACGAACGGATGGAGGTCCGCTCGGTCTATGTGGGGCGCGACTATATGTTTGATTTGGTGAAGGCATATGCGGATTAGGTACTAGCCCAACCGCGCCGCCAGATACTCAATCAACGCCGTCACTCGCGCTGGCCGAATCGTCCCCGGCGGCGTCACCAGATGGAGCGCCACCGGATGCGGTCGCCAGTCCTCTAATATCGGCACCACCGCGCCGCTGGCCAGATCGGCGTCGATGATGAAATCTGGCACCACTGCAATGCCGTGGCCGGATCTTAGACTGTAGAGCATGACGTCGCTGTTGTTTGCGCGCAAGCGACCGTGGGGGCGGACGGCGGCTTCTTCGCCTTTGGCATTGGTGAAGCGCCAAAGCTCGGGCGTGGTGAGCAGCGAGTAACGCAGGCATTCATGCTCGCCGAGTTCGCCTGGATGGCGCGGAGTGCCCATGCGTTCGAGATAGGATGGTGCGGCGACGATGTGGGTTTTGACATCGCGCAACTTGCGCGCGCGTAATGAACTGTCGGGCAGCGATGCTATACGAAGTCCAATGTCGAAGCCTTCGCCAATCAGTTCGACCTTCGCGTCGCTCAAGTGCATGTCAACGCTGATCCCGCGATACTCGCACAGGAAGTCGGCAACCACTGGCCCGACATGTCTCAACCCGAAGCTCATCGGTGCGGCGAGGCGGACGAGGCCGACGGGTTCGGATGCTTCGTCGCGTGCGGCTTCTTCGGCGGCTTGCCCTTCCGCCAAAATCGTACGCGCATGCTCGACCAGCTTCGCGCCGCTCTCGGTCAGCGACAGGCGGCGCGATGTGCGATGAAACAGCGGCGCGCCGACTTGCGTTTCCAGCCGTGTGACCGCTTTGGAGATGGTGGCCTTGGATAGTCCAAGCGCGTTCGCGGCGCCGGTGAAGCTTTTATGCTCGACCACGCAAGCGAAAATGCTCCAGGCTTCGAAATCAGGAAGTCTCATAATTGGAAACAATATGTTTCTAACGTTTCTATTTCAATCCTAATTCGCATGCTTATCTTGTTACCATGAAATCCACCCCAAATGAGGAGTGACCGACATGACTGTTGCCAAAACCAAAGTTGAAATCCGCCCCTTTGCGTCGCTCGGCGCAGCCAATCATGGCTGGCTCGATGCGCATCATCATTTCTCCTTCACCGATTATTATGACCCGGCCCGGATGAGCTGGGGCGCGATCCGCGTGTGGAATGATGACATCATCGCACCGCAATCGGGCTTTCCGCCGCATCCGCATGCCGACATGGAAATCATTACCTATGTCCGCACCGGCGCGATTACGCACAAGGACAGCTTGGGCAACGAAGGCCGCACCGAGGCTGGCGATGTGCAGGTGATGAGCGCGGGCAGCGGCATCCGCCATGCCGAATATAATCTGGAGAATGAGCCGACGACAATTTTCCAGATCTGGATCGTACCCAAGCGCACTGGTGGATCGCCAAGCTGGGGAGCAAAGCCGTTTCCCAAGGGCGACCGTTCGGGCGAATGGCAGATATTGGCCAGCGGCTTTGCTGATGACGCCGACGCGCTCCCCATCCGCACCGACGCCCGCGTGCTGGGTGCAACGATCAAGGCGGGCGAGAGCCTGACCTATGAGGTCGGCGCAACGCGTCATGCTTATTTGGTGCCTGCGACCGGCGCGGTCGAAATCGATGGCCAACGGGCGAATGCACGCGATGGCGTAGCAATAAGCGGAGGGCCGATTACGATCACCGCCGTCGAAGACACTGAAATCGTTCTCGTCGATTCAGAATAACCCCTCCCCCCAGCCCCCTTCTGCAAAGCGGAAGGGGGCACCCCTTTCCCACAAAGGAAATTCCGATGACCAAAGTGCTCGTGCTTTATTACTCCAGCTACGGCCATATCGAAACAATGGCCGAAGCTATTGCCGAGGGTGCACGCGGCGCCGGTGCCGACGTGATCATCCGACGTGTCCCTGAAACCGCGCCGATCGAAGTCGCGCAAGCAGCGCATTTCAAGCTCGACCAGAAAGCAGAGGTTGCGACCATCGACGAACTCAAGGACTATGATGCCATCGTCGTTGGCACCGGCACGCGCTTTGGCCGGATGTCGAGCCAGATGGCGAGTTTCTGGGATCAGGCCGGGGGCGTGTGGATGCGCGGCGAGCTCAACGGCAAAGTGGGAGCGGCGTTTACTGCTTCCGCCACACAACATGGCGGACAGGAAACAACATTGTTTTCGATTATCACCAATCTGCTGCACTTCGGCATGACCATAGTCGGGCTGGATTACGGCTTTGCCGGCCAGATGCGGAACGATGAAGTCACCGGCGGCCCACCTTATGGCGCCACCACCATCGCAAGCGGCGACGGCAGTCGTCAGCCAAGCGAGACCGAACTCGATGGCGCGCGCTATCTTGGCAAGCGGGTGGCAGAGACTGCAGCAAAGTTGAGCGCCTAAATCTTGACAAGGCAGCCCGCCTTGTTTGTCTCTCACGGATCGCCAATGATCGTGATCGACGCCAGCCCCGCACGGACCTTCCTTGAGGGGCTGGCGACCGAACTTCCTGCGCGGCCTGACGCAATTGTGGTCTTCTCCGCGCATCATGATGAGCCGATTGCGTCCATCACTGCTGCAGCGATGCCGGAAACCATCCATGATTTCGGAGGGTTTCCGGCGGCGCTTTACGAAATGCGTTATCCTGCGCCAGGGCGGCCCGAACTGGCTGGTCGCGTGGCGGCAATGCTGGACGCGGCTGGGATCCCAAACCGACTCGACGCCCAGCGCGGGTTCGACCATGGTGCGTGGACACCGATGATGCTGGCTTGGCCGAAGGCGGACATTCCCATCGTGCAGGTGTCCATCGATTCAAGCCAGGCGCCCGAACATCATTACCGGTTGGGGCAAGTGCTCTCACCGTTGCGTGGCGATAATATCCTGCTCGTCGGCTCTGGCGCGATGACGCACAATTTGCGCGCCTTCTTTCGGGGCGGTTTTTTAGCGAATGCCCCCGTAGAGCGATGGGTGGCCGACTTTCTGGGCTGGCTCGACGATAGGCTGGAAGCTGGCGACACCGATGCCGCTTTGCAAGTGATTGATAAAGCACCGCATGGTCACGACAATCATCCGACGTCGGAGCACATATTGCCGCTTTTCGTTGCGCTCGGCGCTGGCGGCTCCGGCGCCAAAGCGACAAAGTTACACACCAGCGTCGATCATGCGGTGCTCTCGATGGATGCTTGGCGCTTCGACTAGGCGAGGCTAGGGTGGCAAGGTTATGCCGTTCGACCTCCCCGAAGACCTGCTTGAAGAAACCTTCCTGGCCTCAACCGGGCCAGGCGGACAGAATGTCAACAAGGTCGCAACTGCCTGCCAATTGCGGGTGGATGTTTTCGCGCTCGGGCTAGAGCCTTACGCGTTCCGGCAATTGAAGGTGCTTGCCGGAAGCAAAATGACCGTCGGCGGCGAACTGATCGTCACCGCGCGCAACCACCGGACCCGCGAAGCCAATCGCGCCGAAGCGCGCGAACGCGTTATCGAACTGCTTGATCGTGCGCATATAAGGCAGGCACGGCGGGTGGCGACAAAGCCGAGCCGGGCGGCGAAAGCCAAGCGCGTGGATGCGAAAAAGGGCCGAGCTACGGTCAAGAAAAACCGTGGCAAGGTCAGTTTCGACTGATAGGAGCAGCCGCATGTATGAATTTGCTATCGATACCGCCGCGCCCAAATCCGAACTATATCGGGAACTGATCCGCTCCGCTGACGCGTTGACCGAAGGCGAGCCCGACAGCATCGCCAACATGGCCAATGTCGCTGCGTTGCTCTGGGAATATCTCCCCGACGTCAATTGGACCGGTTTCTACAGAATGATAGATGGCGAACTCGTCCTCGGTCCATTCCAAGGTAAAGCCGCCTGCATCCGTATCGCACTTGGCGAAGGTGTTTGCGGCGCGGCGGCGGCCAGCGGGGAGACGCAACTCGTGGCCGATGTCCACGCTTTTCCCGGCCACATTGCTTGCGATGCCAACAGCGCCTCTGAACTGGTCGTACCTGTAAAGCGCAGTGGCGAAGTCATAGCGGTTATCGATCTCGACAGCCCGTCTTTGAACCGGTTCGACGCCGATGATGCTGCCGGTATCGAAGGACTGGCCAAGCTGCTTTCAAACCGTATCTGAGCAAACTGCCTCATTTTGGAACAAGGCGTTGAAGCACCACGCAATTTACATGCCGTGCATTAGCCAATGCCTCCAAAAAATGTTAAGAGTTTCTTAACTACTTTCTCCGGCCTTTTTCGGGGCGGGTGATGCTTAGGGAGCGATTAACCATGAGAACCGTCCTTTTTTCGGGCATTGCGGCGGCAGCCATGCTGTTTGCGGCGAGTAATGCCGGCGCCAGCGACTCGTCGGTTCCCGCTCCGAAAGCCAGCGCGTCGCACGCGATACAGTTGGTTGCCAACGGCCGTAAAGGCGGTGGCAGTATGCCGGGAATGACCCCGGGCATGGGAATGCCACCAATGATGGGGATGCCCAAGCCGAATATGCCGCCGATGATGCACGGCCCTAAGCCCGGCATGCCACCGATGGCTCACGGCCCGCGCCCGGGCTATCATGGTATTCCGCGCACAGACGTCTATCGACGCCCATATCGCGGGTTCGTGCTGCCCAGTTACTGGGTGCAGCCAACCTTCTATCTCGGCAATTATAGCAGCTATGGCCTGCGTGCGCCGTCGAACGGCGCGTATTGGAGCCGTTATTATGACGACGCCGTGCTGACCGACAATCGTGGTTATGTGCAGGACTATCGCAGCGATGTAAGCTGGAACGCCAACAACAATGAAGGCCCCGATCGGACCAGCGACTATCGCGAGCCTGAATATGGCCCAGCAATGCGCCCAGACGCGAATGCCTATGACTGGAACGACGACGGCAACGTCTCTTTCGCCGCGCCCGATGGTTCAAGCTATAGCTATGACGGCGAATGGGACGGTCAATATATCGACCCGCAGGGCGAAGTCTTCGAAGGCGAATGGGAAGGCCGCGTTACCCGCCATGACGGCGCCGAAGGTCCGGGTCATCCTGCACCACCGCAGCGAGCAGGTGCACCTTATTCGGGGCCGCCTGAGCGCGTCTATTCTTCGGATTATTCAGGCCCGCCCGAACGTGCCTATTCTGGCGGTTATGCCGTGCCGCGCGGTTATGAAGGTTATGAGCGTTGCCTGAAGAGCAATGGCGTCACTGGCGGTGCGATTGGCGCAATCCTTGGGGGCGTCGCGGGTAACCGGATTGCCGGACGCGGCGACCGGCTCGGCGGAAGCCTGCTGGGCGCGGGCCTTGGCGGGCTGGCAGGGGTTGCCATCGAAAAGGCCATGGACAAGTGCAAGCGGCACCAGCCGCGATACGAGCCGCCTGCGCGCGGCCCTTATTATCCGCCGCACGGACAGGGATATTACCCGCCGCAATATCAGGGCTGGCAGGGCGGCTATTATTACTATCCGCAGGCCCCCATTGTCACCGTGACCGTGGTGCCGGGCGCGAGCATGACCACCACCACGGTAACCGAGGAAGTCTATTACGAAACCGTCAAGACCTATCGCAAACCTGCGCCGCGCAAGTGGAAGCCGAAACCTAAACCACGCTGCACCTGCCGCTGATTAAAGAAAATCCCGCCAAAAGCGGGGGGTAAGCAAAGACTCCGCGGCTATGTCATATGTTGCACGCAACTCTGCATAATCTTCCTAAATTGGACATGCTGGTCAATATTGTCATTCCGGCGATGCCAAATCATTGTCCATTCAATTGGTGGAAATGCGATCGGCGGTTCGAAAATCGCGATGTCAAATAGCGCTTTGAATGTCTTTGCAAGGCTGATTGGTACAAGGGCAATACTGCGCGTCTGTGTGACCACGGAGAGCAATGCAGTATAACAAGAGAAACGGACGATATCGTTCTGTACCAAGCTATTAGCGGATAGATATGATTGTTCCGGCGAGATATTTTGCTCCGCGTCGATTTGAAAGCTGACATGAGGGTGATTAAGATATTCCTCAACTGTAAATGTCTTCAGCAATTCGAGATCATCTTGGTGCCCGATGCCAACCATAGGTTCGGAAAACAAATGCTCGGAGTTAACAAGCTTCAAATCGCTGACGGGGACGCTACTACTAAGTATTACAAGCTTAGGTGCAATTACGTATTCAATTTCCCCCGTGACGAGCTGCCTTGCAGAGTGCCCGCCTGCGCTGAGGAATTGTGGTAATAAACGAATATTCTCTTTCAATATCAATTGACTAAGCGGTCCACTAAATAATAACATGATATGGTCATTGGCAGCAATTTTTAACACTGTTTTCTTTATTTTGGAATGTTCTGCGCCGGGTGTTATTACGTCGTGGATGGCAGCAAGTGCATCTTCGAGAGGGGACAATAAGCTTTCAGCTTTGGGTGTAAGTTTTATCAAACCAGCAGACCGAACAATTAGCCGATCATCAAAATGATACCGGAGTTGCTTCAATGCAGCGCTCAAAGCAGGCTGTGAAACACCCAGCGCCGTTGCTGCTTTGCTTACACTACCGTGCCTTAGTATCTCCCGTAGAACAGGAAGTGTGTTGAGGTTGAATGCTCGCAGGTTTTTTTTAATTTCCATGTTTGCGTTCGCCTGCTGACGGCAATTCTATATCGATATAATGTAATCAAATAGACGATATAACGCAATAAGATTAGGGCAAGGAATAATTGAGACTTAGCAACCATAGGGTCTCGAAGCCATCTTCGGGTCGCGATTTGACAGGTCTAGCCAGTTCGTCAGCAATTGGAATCTGCCGGTTTTGAAGCCTAGTGTTAAGTAGAGGATTTTACCGTCGTATTGATATTTAGATTGATTGAACAATATGTCAGAAATAAATCCGCTGGAAATGATCGAGCACCTACACGAATATGGTTCTGGTGTAGAGCAGGCTACGGAATTGATATTAAACAATAAAGATAAGAATGAACCGAAGTTTGAGTTAATATCGATCGCCGAAAAAATTGAATTGTTCCATCAAATCAAAAAACGAAATTTAGGGGACGAATTGTCGGGATTGGGCGAAGCAGTTTGGAAAATCATGCTCCGGCTATTCATCACGACTGAAACGGAGCAAAAAATCACGATTGCAGATATTTCCCGGCAAATGTCATTTCCAGAGACAACCGTGCTTCGCTACATAAAAATACTTGCTGATAATGGATACATAATTCAGCTGCATGCGCCAGAACAACGTAATAGTGGGCTGCAATTAACCCTGCAGGGGCAAACCATAATGAGAAATACGCTACTCGCTCTCAAGACATTCTAGGCTCAGGACCTATTAATGCGGTTCCCAAAGGGGTGATAGTCTGATTCAATGGCGGCACTGAGGAGGTACCGCCGATGTCGGACATGTGGTTGTTGAACCTTCCAGACATGACGGAACGGCCTAGCGTAGTTGACGACATAAGCAGCAGCTCAGTTCGCTTTTATGCCGCCCAGCATTTTTGAACCACCTGCAATAATCGCTTCCAGTCTCCGCATGGCAAGATCGATATGAACTGCTACAATACCCAACCCACGCTGGTCGAGTTCAGTTAAAATCTGTTCCATGCGCGTCAGCAATTCGCAGTATTCCTCGTTTAAATCCTTCATCACACTCCTCTCATTTTTAATTAAAAAATCTCCAGTCGATCATGAAGCAGATGCCCGCGTTCCTCTCCCGGCGACCCAAGATACAAACCACGGAACGACGGTTTGTCTTGGATATGGTTCTTAAGCTGCCAGTCCGCATTCAACAACATTCCAGCCGTTAAAGACAGCCCTCAGCGTCGCTGAAATAGGACATTCGTTCAGGGTCATTAAGGATAAGTCCCACTTTGGCCATATTTCGACCATTTCGGCACTATCGTTATACCCCCCGCCAAAAGCCGGGTTTTTTGTTGTTACAAAGTGAATTGCTCAAGTGCCGGTTCGAACCGTTCCCAGCCATCGGGGCCGAGCCGTTCCATCGGGCGATAGCGGATCTTGTACTGCATCCGCGCCGCGCCTTCGACCCAATAGCCGAGATAGACATAAGGCAGGCCTGCCGCTTTCGCCCGCATGATGTGGTCCATAATGATATAGTTGCCGAGGCCCGGACGCCCCTCGGCTTCTGAATCGTAAAAGCTGTAGATCATCGATAGACCATCGCTTTGCTGGTCGGTCAGGCACGCGCCAACGAGTTCGCCCAGACGCCCGTATCGTCCGGGTGTGCGATATTCGACAACATGGCTGCGCACCGGCGACTGTTCGACCATGTCGGCATAGTCCATATCGTCCATGCCGGCCATGCCGCCGCTCGGATGACGTTGCGACAAATAACGGCGGAGCAAATCATACTGCTCCGAAGTCGACCAGGGACGGCACGCACTGACCGAAAGATCGGAATTACGCTTTATTATTCGCCGCTGCGTTGCATTGGGCTGGAATTCATCGGTGAGCACCCGCACCGAAACACAAGATTTGCAATCTATGCAGCTCGGACGGTAAGCGACATTCTGGCTTCGACGAAAACCGATACGACCAAGCGCCTCGTTGAGCTCATCGGCATGCGCGCCGCTTAGTTCGGTAAAAACTTTCCGCTCGGTCTTACCAGCAAGATAGGGACAAGGCCCGGGGTTGGTGACAAAAAAGCGTGGAAAGCGGACTGGTGCGCTCATCTATTATCCGTCCCCGAAAGCGAAATTTTAACGGTTGTTGTTGACTCTTTTATGCACCGCATTTCTGCAGGTGGAAAGAGCATTTACCACGAAAATTTGCTTCCGCGATTCACTTATTAAGTTCCACCTGCTCGACCTTGTATCCGGCCTCATTCAGGCCCGCGACAAGACCCTGCAATTGGTCGGAATCTCGCGCTTCGCATTCGATGTCAGTGATCAAGCCCTTGGCTGGCAACGTCGTGAAAATCCGCTGATGATAGATTTCGATGATGTTCACATTATGCTCGTTGAACAGCCGCATGACCTTGTACAGTGCGCCGGGACGATCCTGCAACGTCAACCGCAAACGTGCGAGGCGGCCAGAGCGAGCGAGGTCGCGCAACAGGACGTTCGCCAGCAGCCGCGTGTCGATATTGCCGCCGCACAAGACGACTCCGACATTCTTGCCTGCGAATATGTCGGGGTTCGCCATCACCGCAGCAAGTCCAGCTGCGCCTGCACCTTCGACTACAGTCTTTTCAATCTGGAGCAACAAGCTGACCGCGCTTTCGAGTTGCGCTTCACTGACCAGAACGATCTCGTCAACAAGACCGCGAATGACTTCGCTGGTAAAGCTACCCGGCACCTTGACCGCAAT
>JANLSY010000017.1:0-7115 GCA_031362665.1 Sphingomonadales bacterium | reverse complement strand
GTTTATGCGAGAGCGCTCCCCCTAATGGCGCTCTCATTCGGGGTCAAGCGGCTTTGGCCGGTTAAATCGCGATTGCAGCTGGCGAACGGTCAGACTGGTGACTGGATCACGCCAATCCGGAGCGATCATCGCAGCAGGGGTGAGCACAAAATTGCGGAAACGCAGCGCAGGATGGGGAATAGCGAGATCATCATCGGCCCAGATCCCGCCTGACCACATCAGGATGTCGAGATCAAGCGTCCGCGCCTGCCAAGCACGACCGCGCCGGACACGACCGAAATGACGCTCTATGTCGAGCAACCGATGCAGTAGCGCCTGTGGTTCGATTGCCGTAGCGACAATCGCCGCTGCATTGGCATATTGGCGTCGTGACGGGCCAAGCGGCGCACTGCCGATGGTCGCCGAATGCGCGAAAACGTCGATGTCGTCCATTTCCAATGCGGCGATAGCCTGCTCGATAATTTGCGCTGGTCGTCCAATTAACGAATGCGGTTGATTTGAGCCCAGCCCAATCAGATAAAGGTAGGACAGGTTAAATATCCTCGACCAGGCGGCTGTAAAGCTGCGGCCTGCGGTCGCGGAAAAAGCCCATGCTTGCGCGGTGGGCGCGCGCTTGGTCGAGGTCGAAGGTCGCAACGATCAGGCCGGTCTCGCTATCATCCAGATCGAGGATAACATCGCCCCATTCATTGACGATGAAGCTGGTGCCATAGAATTTCTGTGGGGCTCCGCCGTGATCGTCTTCGCGGCCGACGCGGTTGGCGGCGATAACGGGCATGCAGTTGCTGACCGCATGTCCGACCATCGCGCGCCGCCACATGTGGCGAGTGTCGAGCGTGTTATCCTGCGGTTCTTGGCCGATGGCTGTCGGGTAAAACAGCATCTCTGCACCCATCAGCGCCATCGCCCGCGCACATTCGGGATACCATTGGTCCCAGCAAATGCCGACGCCGATCCGTGTGCCAAACACATCCCAAACCTTGAAACCGGTATTGCCGGGCCGGAAATAATATTTCTCCTGATAGCCTGGGCCATCGGGGATATGGCTCTTGCGATAGGTACCCAGGATTTCGCCGTTCGCGTCGATCATCGCCATCGTATTGTAGAAATGCGCACCGTCGCGTTCGAAATAGCTGGTGGGAATTGCAACGCCCAGCTGTTTAGCAAGCTTTGCCATCGCTCGCACCGATGGATGCTCCGTTGTTGGACGCGCGAGCGCAAAATGCGCTTCTTCCTGAGTTTTGCAGAAATAGGGGCCGGAAAAAAGCTCCGGCGGCTGAATGATCTGCGCGCCTTGTGCCGCCGCTTGCGCGACAAGGTCGGAAACAGCATCTATATTTTCGGCTTCGCTGCCAGCCAAGGGCAGTTGAAGCGCAGCGACGGATATGTTGCGGGCCATATTGTTGCTATAGCCGCACACCGAAACGTGCGGCAATGCCGATTGTCGCGAGGTACAAAATGAAGGTCATTGCCACTGCAACTCCCAGCGCTAGCCAGAAGCTATAGCCGCTCCGCAACATCCACGGGATCAGCAAAAACATCGGCAGGCTGGGTAGCACATACCAGAATGTCGCCTCAGCATGATTGGCGAGAAGAGTGCTGTCACCGGTATCGCGCCACAGCCAGATCATGCCCAAGATAGAAATCAAGGGCAGTGACGCCACCAACGCCGCCGCCGCCGGCGCCTTTCGCCCGATCAATGCGATCAATGCGATAATAAGGCCCGAAAGCAGGGCGCGGGTGACGAACGCCGCTGTCAACGCATCAGGGCCGTTTTTTGAACAGCAACGTCATGCGGTCGGATTCGCCAATGGCTTCATATTTTGCCTTGTCGACATCCTTCAAGCGCAACGCCGGGGGCAGCGTCCACACGCCATCGGGCCAGTTGGCGCTATCTTTCGGATTGGCATTGGCATCGCTTTTACCGACGAGTTCGAAACCGTTCACTTCCATGAATTTGATAACATCGGCTTCGCGGACATAGCCTTTGCTTCCGTTGGCATAACTGAAAGGTGCGTCAGCCTTGGCGCGATGCTGTTCGATGCCGATCATGCCATCGGGCTTCAGCAATTCGCGCATCGCCTTGATTTCGGTGTCGGCGATGTCCCAGTTCATTATATTGTGCATCATCCGCATGATCAAGATGCGGTCATAGGTGCCTTTGACGCCTTCCGGCATGGTGCTTAGCGAAAAGGCAGAAAAGTCGGTCGCTGGACGGCCGGTGACTTTGGCAACATCTTCAGGGAATTTTACCACACCGGCGGCGATGCCTTCCTTTTGCTTGTCGCTGAAGAATGTGTTGGTACCGAAATACAGACCAGTGAATTTGCCTTTTTCGTTTACGTAGCGGCCTAAAATACGCGTGTACCATTCGCCGCCGGGGGCATATTCGCCGACGACATGATCGGGGTGCACCTGAAAGAACTCGAGCGTTTTGGCTGGCTGACGATATTTGTCGCGCTTGGCGTCTTCGGCACGCGCAGGGTCGGCGAGGATTTTTGCGAGACGCTCGGTATGCTCTTTGTGCATTTTGTCATGCTCGGCCTTGCTCATGCCGTGATGCTCGGCAGCGGCAGACGCGGTGAGCGCGGTTGCGGCAAGAGCGAGTAAAATGAGTTTCTTCATGGGGGTGATGTCCTCTCTGTTTAGGTGGATTTCATATGGCGTGCAGATGTGACTTTGCCAATACCGTCAAAGCGGTATCTGCTGGCTTGAACAATGAAAACTGCCCCCGCCGGTTAGCACTGCATCGGCGGGCAAGCCGACGACTTTGTGGTTAGGAAACAGTAAGGCCAGTTCGGCCAGCGCGTCATCATCATGGCGGCTGCCATAGGTCGGAACGACAACCGCAGTGTTACCGATGTAAAAGTTCATGTAGCTTGCGGGAACTGCCTCGCCATCGTGCTCGAACCGGCCGACCGAGGGCAGGGCGGTGACTTTGCACCCAAAAGCCTCGGCGCGCGCGCGGGCATCGGCATAGGTAGCGGCGTTGGGATCGTCGGCATCACGCGCTTCGGGAATGACCAGATGATTGGCGCCCACAAAGCGCGCAAGATTGTCGACATGGCCGTCGGTATGGTCGTTCTCCAGCCCGTCGCCCAGCCACAATAGTCGCTCAATCGCCAGTTCCTCGCAAAGACGCGCTTCGATTTGCCGCTTGTCCATCGCCGGGTTGCGGTTGGGGTTGAGAAGGCAATCGACGGTTGTCACCGCCAGCCCCTCGCCATCGACATCGATTGAGCCGCCTTCCAACACCCAGTTGCAACCGCTGACATTCAGCCCGGCCGAATGGGCCAGTTCCTCGCCGATGCTCTGGTCGCCGGGATAGTCGAAGCGTCCACCCCAACCGTTGAAGCCAAAGTTACGGGCGATGCGGTCGGTACCGTCTTTGACAACGATACAGCCAGTGTCGCGCAACCAGATGTCGCCGATAGACCGCTGTTCAACGAGCACGCGTGCTTCCACTAGATCGGCGGCAATCTTGGCTGCATGGGCGTTGCCCACGATTAGGTGAACGGTCTCGCCATGTCCTTTGTCATGCACCGCATTGGCAAAGGCCGCGATCTGCCGCTGCGCCTCAGCCAACGGCTCGCCCCAATATTCGACAGAGCTTGGAAAGCCGATCCAGACTCGCTCGTGCGGTGCCCATTCGGCGGGCATTCGAAGGGTCATAAGCGGTTATTTCTCCGCCCGGCTCTTGTCGCGGATAGCGCGAAATTCGTCGCCTTCGTTCCAGTTCGGCCACGCATCCGTCATCGCCAGCATCCGGCCTACGCGATAATAAAGCCGCAGGTCGGCCATCACGCCTGACCAATCCCAATCTTCCTTAAATTCGTCCTTCGGGCTGTGATAGGCGTTCTTTTCATACTCGTCGGCGATTTTCTTTGCGGCTTCCTTGCCCCCGGTCACGAGATCGTCACCGCCCTCGAAATAGACCATGGGCACACCCAATTTGGCGAAGCTGAAATGGTCCGAACGATAATAGAAGCCTTTCTCGGGAGTCGGCTCGTTCTCTGGCGTGCGGCCTTCTGCTTTGGCCGCGGCGTCAAGATAGATATCGAGTTGGGATTTGCCCTTGCCGATTACGGTCAGGTTCTTTGCAGGTCCAGCCATCGAGAAGGCGTCCATATTGACGCCGCCGACGGTCTTTCCGAGCGGGAAGACAGGATTTTCGGCGTAATATTTCGAGCCAAGTAGGCCTGATTCTTCAGCGGTTACCGCAAGAAACACGACACTACGGTCTGGCGCTCCTGCCTTTTTGAAGCCCTCGGCCAGCGCAATGAGCGCGGCTGTTCCGGTGGCATTGTCAATCGCGCCGTTACAGATGTCATCGCCATCGACGGGCGTGCAGATGCCAAGATGATCCCAATGCGCGGTGTAGAGCACATATTCATCCGGCCGCTTCGCGCCCTTCAATATGCCGACGACATTCTTGCTGTTTTTGCGGCTAATTTCATTATCGAAGTTGACCGAAGCGGTCAGGCCAAGCGGCACGGCCTTGAAGCCCTTGGCTTTCGCCGCAGCCATCTGCTTGTCCAGATCTTGTCCGGCTGCTGCAAAGATTTTCTTTGCGACCGACTTCTGTATCCAGCCATTCGCCAATGTCTGGCTCTTGCCGCCATCTTTTGATTGCGCCAGGAACTGTGGGCCGGTCCAGCTCGAATTGACGACATTCCAGCCATAAGCAGCGGGCGCATCATCGTGGATGATCAGGACAGCGGCAGCACCCTGCTTAGCCGCTTCTTCATATTTGTACGTCCAGCGGCCATAATAGGTCATTGCCTTCCCGCCGAAGGGCCCATCCAACCCTGTGGTATCGAAATCGGGGTCATTGACCATCACGACGACGGTTTTGCCCTTTACATCTACGCCGGCATAATCGTTCCAGCCCTTTTCAGGCGCGACGATGCCGTGGCCGACAAAGACCATCTCGCTTGCCTTGACCTCAGTCTTGGGCGTTTCGCGGTAGCTGCCGATGACAAACTCGCTGCCATAGGCAAACGACATCGCCTTGCCCGACTTGTCTGCCACGCTCAGTGCCGAAACATTCTTCGCAAGAATTTCAACAAGTGGCACGTCTTGCGTCCAGTCTGTCCCATTACCTGGCTCGAGCCCCGCAGCCTTGAACTTGCCGATAAGGTAAGAAACGGTTTTCTCTTCACCCGCAGACCCCGGTGCACGGCCTTCATAGCTATCGAGCGACAGCTCCTTGACGACGTCTTTCATCGTCTGTTCGGACAGGGTAGGGACTTCGACCTGCGGCAGTGAGGAAGTCTCGATGGTGGGGCTGTCGACCTTTTTGCAGGCTGAAGTCAGCGCAAGGGCCGAAACAAGGGCGAGCGTCAGTATGCGCATCGGATTCTCCTAAAGCGAAATGTTGTTGCGTCTTGTGGCAGATGCAGGGAATGGCTCAAACAAAAAAGGCGGCCCTGCAAGGCCGCCCCATTTGCTTGGCTGTATGCCAAAATCAGCGCGAATAGAATTCGACGACCAGATTTGGTTCCATCTTTACGGGATAGGGCACTTCGTCCAGCGTAGGGATGCGCGCAAAGGTAGCTTTGTCGTTGCCGTCGACAGCGACATATTCAGGAATGTCGCGCTCGGCGAGGCCTTGTGCTTCAATAACCAGCGCCATTTCCTTGGCCTTGTTGCCAAGGCTGATGACGTCGCCGACCGCAACCTGACGGCTGGCAATGTTGCACTTAACGCCATTGACGCGGATGTGGCCGTGGCTGACGATCTGGCGTGCGGCGAAAATGGTAGGAGCAAACTTGGCGCGATAGACCACCATGTCGAGGCGACGCTCAAGCAGACCGATAAGGTTCTGCGAGGTATCGCCCTTCATGTTGCTGGCTTCCTGATAAGCACGCTTGAACTGCTTTTCGGTCACGTCGCCATAATAGCCCTTGAGCTTCTGTTTGGCGCGGAGCTGGATGCCGTAGTCGGAAAGCTTGCCCTTGCGGCGCTGACCGTGCTGGCCGGGGCCATATTCACGCTTGTTAACGGGTGATTTGGGGCGGCCCCAGATGTTTTCGCCCATCCGGCGGTCGAGTTTATATTTCGAGCTTGTGCGCTTCGACATTATCGAATTCCTTCAATTGCTAACAACGTTACTCCCGGTACCGCGCGACCCATGCGAGATGAGCCGGACACCTGCTTCACCGGGATGCAGGGTCAATTGCGAAGGCGGGCCTATGGCGGTTAAGGGGCAGGATGTCAACATCGCACTCGACTTTCACGACGCGGGTTTATAAGGCGCCGCCATGCTTGATAAAACAACAGCCAAACTGCCCGATGACTGCCAGAATATGACGGAAGTGCGCGCGGGCGTTGATACGGTGGATGCGGAGATGATGCGCCTTCTCGGTCGCCGCTTTGCCTATATGAATGCCGCAGCACGCATCAAGGCAGATCGCGATCTGGTTCGTGACGAAGCACGCAAGGAGCAGGTCCTCGACAACGCGGAGGCAAATGCCTCTGCGCAGGGCGTCCCCGCCGGATTTACCCGCAACTGGTGGGAGCAGCTGGTGGAAGCGTCGATAGCTTACGAATTGCGTATTTGGGACGAAAAGCGGCGCTGAACGACGCTATTGCTGGCTTAGCCTGTACTGCGCACATCGCTTTGTCCGCGGCCCAGGGACTTATCTACCGAATCCCATTCTGCCTGCGTCTTGCACTCGCGCTTGCCCAGACGATTAGCGGTGGCGATGATGCTGCGGCAGATTTTCTTGACCTTGACGGGCTTTGTAGCGGCCGTTTCCTGCGTGGCGGTTGTCGCGGCTGCATCGGGAAAAGCGGCGAGAAGCATCAGGGCTATTAAAGAATGCATATGTTTATCTCGTTGATTGAATGAGAAGATACCCGGTTGCTAATACAGTGCTAAAGTCGTTACTAGCCATTATCTCGCTCAATTCGTCGCTTTGCCAGCGTCGTCAATACGCCGCGCAAGGTGCGCACTTCGAGGCTGTTCCAGCCCGGTTTGCTCAACAGATTGCGCAACGTGCGCCGCGTAACATGAGCGCGTTCCGCGGGTTTGAAATAGCCGTAAGGTTCCAGCATCGAATCGATCTGCCCGATCATCCCATCTAGCTCGAACTGCGACGCGGGCGGATCGA
>JANLSY010000391.1:0-5262 GCA_031362665.1 Sphingomonadales bacterium | reverse complement strand
TGCCCCGGCCTTACCGAAACCGGCATGACCAAGCCGACATTCGATTATGCCAAGGAAAAAGGCGTGACCGAGAAAATTGGTCGTCTAAACCCGCTTCGCCGCGGCGCTCAGCCCGAAGAACTCGCTAATGTCGCCCTGTTCCTCGCCAGCGACCAAGCAAGCTATGTCAACGGCCAAGCCATTGCAGTCGACGGCGGGCTTTCGAGCTCGCACCCCGTAACCCGCCAATTGACAGGACAAACCGCAGTATGAGCGCCGAAGAACTAGGTTTCCTCCCTGACCGGCTGACACGGATCGCGGATTTCATTCAGGCGAATTATCTCGACAACGGGAAACTTCCTTTTGCGTCGTTGCTCGTCGGTCGCGGCGACGACATCGCGCTTAGCTGGTCATCGGGTGTTGCAGACGACGCGATCTTCCGCATCGCGTCGATGACCAAGCCAATCACTTCGGTCGCGTTCATGCAACTGGTCGAACAAGGCAAAGTCGCGCTCACCGATCCGGTCGCCAAATATATCCCCGAATTTGCCAAATTAGGTGTGTTCGTCGCTGGTGGAGGCAATGTGCCGTTTGTGTCACGTCCGCCAGCATCGCCAATGCGGATTGTCGATTTGCTGCGCCACACCAGCGGCTTCACCTACAGCTTTCAGGAACGAAGCAATATCGATGCGGCCTATCGCAAGACCGATGTCGAAAGCTGGACCAAAAGCACCTCGCAAAGCTTTATCGATACGCTCGCGCAAATTCCGCTCGAGTTCGACCCCGGCACGCAATGGAATTATTCGGTTTCTACCGATGTGCTGGGCATAGTTGTCGAACGCATCAGTGGCCAATCGCTACCCGATTATTTCCGCGAACATATCTTTGCGCCGTTGGGAATGGACGATACGTTCTTCAGCGTCCCAGCAAACAAGGCCTCACGGCTTCCCAAATGTTTTGCCTTCGACGCCGAAACCAAGACAAAGTTGTTCGATAAAGCTGGCGCCGAAAGCCTTTGGACCAAAGGCTGGTCGTTCAACTCTGGCGGCGGCGGCTTGGCCTCGACCGTCGCCGATTACCACCGTTTCAGCCGGATGCTGCTCAATGGCGGCGCGCTCGACGGCGTACAGATCATCAGTCCGAAAACGCTTGAGCTGATGACCGCCAACCATATCCCCGGCGGGCAAGACCTGACCCAGATGTCGAAATCTTTGTTCAGCGAGGCAGATATGGCGGGCATCGGTTTCGGCCTCGGTTTTGCCACGACCATCGATAGCGCAGCAACATTAATTCCGTGCTCTAATGGCGATTTTTACTGGGGCGGCATGTATTCAACCGCGTTCTTCGTCGATCCGGTCGAGGACATCATCATGATCTTCATGACCCAGTTGATGCCATCAAGCACCTATCCGGTGCGGCGCGAGATCAAGACAATGATTTATAGCGCTTTGGCGGCCTAAACCGTTTCAGCGGGCGTGACGGCAGCGGCTGACACCGGCTTAGCACGCGCGGCGATCAAGCTCCCGCACACGATTAGCAATGTCCCTGCAAGCACCGGCAATGTCACCGGCTCGCCGAAAAACAGCCAACCGAACAAGGCCGCCCAGACAAAGGCGGTATATTCGACAGGTATCAATATCTGCGCTTCGGCTCGCGCATAGGCCCAACTCAACAACAGCAACGACAATATCGCCAGCGTCGCTGCACCTGCCAGCATCGGTGCTTTATCAAGCGGCATCGGCTCCAGAAACCATGGCGCAGCAAGGCTGAGCGTGACTGCCACAAACAGATTCTGGAAAAATGCGATCTCGACGGGTTTTGCCACCTGCGCCTGCCGCCGCGCGAGGATCAGATTATAGGCGAACACGACCGCCGAAAACAGCACCGCCGCCGCACCCCATAAATGGTCGGTGGTATAGCCGCCACTCACCCTTCCGGCGATGATGATTGCTACCCCCAATAACCCCGATACCGAGGCCAGTATCGCGGCCTTACCGATCACCTCGCCGAGCATGACCGCTGCGAGATAGAGTGCAATCACCGGCGCGATGAAACTGAGTCCGATCGCTTCGGCCAAGGGCAAAACAGTCAGCGACCAGAAAAAGCTGACCGCCATTACAGCGACGACAATGCTGCGCCACAGATGCAGTTTCAGAACCCCCTTCTCTGGCCAAGGCTGGCGACTGGCAACAAACAGCACACCCATCAGTAATGAACCAAGCATGTTGCGCCAGATGACCGCATTATAGGCCCCCATCGCAATCGACAGGTCCTTCATAGCCGCGTCCATCAGCGAAAATGTCCCAATCCCTGCGCATGCGACGAGGAACGGTATGAAAGGGCGGTGGTGCGGTTGTGACATCGGCTATACTCGCCGCCTACTTTGCCGTCGGCTTGAATTCCGCGAAATAACGAAAAATATCTTCCTCGCTACGGCTCGCGGCGTTGCGCCAGCTTGCGGCGTCCTTCTTGCTATTGAGCAAAACCCCGTCAGCAGACACGAGCATCACCAGCGGCGTGTTCTTCACATTCTTGAATCCTAAGCGTTTGGCAATATCGAGGTTTCGGCCTTTGCCGATTTGCGGTGTACCTACATCGATATAAACGATCTGGTATCGATCGCGCATCATATCCACAAAACGCGTCGTATTTAGCCGGCCTGCCAGTCCCGTGCTGTCGTGACACCAGTTCGCACCCATGATTATCACGACAGCTTTGCCGCTGGCCTTCGCGTCGGATAGTGCGAATTCAACATCATCTTGCGCGTTGCGTTCGGGTAAATATACTAGGCCTTCGGTGTTGCCCTCGAGTTTAACCGGCGCGGATGTAGTGGGTGCTATCGGCGCCGTTGTGTGGTCAAGGGTTTGCAACAGCAAGTAGGCAGCTAGGACAATCGTCAAAGCTTTTGTCCCGTCAACTGTTGCAATGCAGTTCCGTCAACTCGGTAAATCGTCCAGTCGTCCATCGGCTTCGCCCCAATCGACTTGTAGAAATTGATAGCTGGTTCGTTCCAGTCGAGCACCGACCATTCGAGACGTGCACAATCGCGCTCCACCGCTAGCGCCGCAAGCCGCTGGAGTAACGCCTTGCCCAATCCCGACCCACGCGCTTCTGGACGGACAAACAGGTCTTCGAGGTAAATTCCGGGCCGTCCCTCAAAGGTCGAGAAATTGTGGAAGAACAACGCAAAGCCCTGCGGCTCGCCATCGAGCTCGCCGATCAACACTTCGGCATAAGGGCGTGCGCCGAACAACCGGTCATCGAGCACCGCCTCGTCAAACCGCACTTCATGCGCGAGGCGTTCATATTCGGCGAGGTCACGTATGAACTGCGCGATTA
This sequence comes from Sphingomonadales bacterium, assembly GCA_031362665.1. GTDB lineage: Bacteria > Pseudomonadota > Alphaproteobacteria > Sphingomonadales > Sphingomonadaceae > Sphingorhabdus_B. Next base: position 1,944 of record JANLSY010000391.1, on the reverse strand, counting down.
GCGGCAGGTCGGCCCGCTCTGCAGGCCGGATTGAAAGGCTCAAGCCGCAACTCCGTGCATGTCGTCGGCGCTCATACTCTCGCCTGCGTCAATGGCTGCGGCCTTGGCTTCGACAAGCTTCACGATATGCGCGACCATGTCGGCGTCCTCGACATGGTGGTCGGTGACGCCCGAAAGATAGACCATATGCTTGCCGTTCCCGCCGCCGGTGATGCCGATGTCGGTTTCGCGCGCTTCGCCGGGGCCGTTGACGACGCAGCCGAGAACCGAGAGCGAGAGCGGCGTTTTGATATGGCTGAGCGCGTCCTCAAGCTTTTGCACCGTGCGGATCACGTCGAAGCCCTGCCGAGCGCAAGACGGGCATGACACGACGCGGACGCCGCGGGTGCGCAGGCCCAATGCTTTCAGGATTTCATAGCCCACGCGAACTTCTTCTTCCGGTTCGGCCGACAGGCTGACGCGAATCGTGTCGCCAATCCCTGCCCAAAGCAGATTGCCCATGCCGATCGAGGATTTGACCGTGCCGCCAATCAGGCCGCCAGCCTCGGTAATCCCGAGATGTAATGGGCAATCGACCGCGTCTGCCAAACCCATATAGGCGGCGACCGCGAGAAACACGTCGGACGCCTTCACCGCAACCTTATATTCGTGGAAATCATGATCCTGCAGCAGCTTGATGTGATCGAGCGCACTTTCAATCAACGCCTCGGGACAGGGCTCGCCATACTTCTCAAGCAGATCTTTTTCGAGGCTTCCTGCATTCACGCCAATGCGTATTGCGCAGCCATTGGCTTTCGCCGCGTTAACGACCTCTTTGACGCGTTCGGACGAGCCGATATTGCCCGGGTTGATCCGCAGGCACGCCGCACCAGCATCCGCCGCCTCAAGCGCGCGTTTGTAGTGGAAATGGATGTCGGCTACGACGGGCACATTGGCAGCGCGGACGATCTGTTTCAGCGCCGCCGTCGACTCCACATCGGGGCAGGATACGCGAATAATATCGACGCCTGCATCCTCGCATCGCCGGATTTGGTCGATGGTAGCCTTGGCATCGCTGGTCAGCGTGTTGGTCATGGTCTGCACCGCAATCGGGGCATCGCCGCCGATAGGGACATTACCAACCATGATCTGGCGGGACGAACGGCGCGCGATATCGCGCCAAGGGCGTACGGAAGACATGGAACCGATATAGAGCGGCGGTGCAGCGAAGGCAATTGCGGCGTTTTGCTGGAACGGAGCTAAGCAGGGTTTTAATCCTGTATTGGGCGCGTCAAGAAATTCGCATATTTCTTGATAGCGCCGCGTCGGTGCGAATACCTCCACAAAAGGACATGATATGAAACTTTCGATCAGATCGATTCTTGTTGCGACAGCATTGGCCGCCTCGCCAATCGCCGCTCAGGCGAAACATGAAAAGACCTGGGGCACCGCAAGCGATGTCGGAGTCGCAGCATTATCGATAGCCGCGCTCGGCGTGCCAATTGTAATGGGTGACAAACAAGGCGCGTTTCAGGCGGCAGGGTCGATTGGTGCATCGGCGCTCGTGACGACTGGCCTTAAGGAAGTATTTCCCGAACTTCGCCCTGACGGAAGCGACCGCAAAAGCTTCCCCTCCGGCCATACGAGCACAGCATTTGCTGCCGCTGCTACTTTATTTAACCGCCAAGGCGCAAGCGTCGGTATCCCTGCCATGATGGTCGCCAGCTTCGTCGGCGTCGCCCGAGTGCAGGCCGACAAGCATCATTGGTATGATGTTGTGGTCGGCGCCGGTATCGGTACCGCATCGGGTTTTCTCATAACCAATCACCGCAGCGAGCGGCAGGCCTTGATTATGCCTTGGGGCGATAGCAAAAGCGCTGGGGTAAGCGTGGCCATGCATTTTTAAAGGAGTTAGCCGATGCGGGCTTTTTTCGGTTCAATCTGGTTGCTGTTGATACTATCGCT
>JANLSY010000314.1:0-2378 GCA_031362665.1 Sphingomonadales bacterium | reverse complement strand
GGCTGGCTGATGCTGAAGCAGTTGCGGGCTGCAGAGGCTGAACTGGCGTCCGACGCGGGTAATCATTTCCTTAAATCCAAGATTGTCGCCTGCCATTATTATCTGGATGTGATGGTTCCCGAAGCGATGGCTCTGAAGGGCAGCGCGATGGCCGGGTCAAAACTGCTCTACGCGCTCGATGCCGAAGGACTGACCGCTTGAACGACCACACCCTCAAACGCATTGCCGAGGCACTCGAACGGCTGTCGCCGCCGCCAGAGCCGCCAATGGATATGTCGGCGCATCTGGCCTATCATTGGGATGGCAAGCGCCTTGCTGCCGCGCATCATTTCCAGCCACTGCCCGCAAGCCTGATCGTTGGCGTTGACCGGCAAAAAGCCGACCTCATTGAAAATACCCGCCGCCATGCCTCAGGGGCGGCCGCACACGATGTTCTCCTTTGGGGTGCACGCGGCATGGGCAAATCGGCGCTGATCAAGTCGGTCGTCGCGGCCATGCAGGAGGAAGGCTTTTTCATCGCTTTGGTCGAGGCAGCTGGTGGTTATGTCGATAGCTTGCCTAAATTGTTCGAAGAGCTTGCGGTATCAGGGCGGCGCTTCATCTTGTTCCTCGACGACATCGCGTTTGACGGCGACGATAACGGTCCGCGCCTGCTGCGCTCCTTGCTCGAAGGAGGAGTCGAAGCTCGCCCTAACAATGTCCGGCTCTATGTCACATCGAACCGACGGAATATTGTCGAGCGCACCGTCGGCGAACAGAATGAACCGCTCAACGCCCGCGACAGCATCGATGACAGTCTGGCGTTGGCCGATAGATTTGGCCTTAAGTTAGGTTTCCAATATCCTGATCAAGAAGCATTTTTGGAAATGGTAGGCGCTTACGCGGGCCATTTCGATCTCGACTGGGACGAGTCCGACGCGTTAGCCTTCGCACATGGTCGTGGCGGTCGCTCAGGCCGGGTGGCGTGGCATTACACCGTCGAACTTGCAGGCCGCGCGGGGCGTAAGATTTAGCTTTTAGCCCTTACCCGCCAGATCACGTTCCCTACATCGTCGCTGACCAGAAGCGATCCGTCCTTGTGTACCGCCAGCATCGTCGGACGGCCCTGCGCATTTCCTTCCTTGTCAAGGAAACCAGTCAGCACATTCACCGGCTTGCCCAAAGGCTCGCCTTTCGGGAACGGCACGAAGATGACATCATAGCCGGAAGCCGGCTTGCGGTTCCACGACCCATGCCTTGCGACAAAAGCACCGTCGGTCAGTGAAGCCCCAAGCTTTGCCTTATAGCCAAACGCCAGTCCAAGCGGCGCGGTATGTGCGCCCAGTGCGTAATCGGGCCGCCGTTCATATTCGCGCTTTTCCGGCTTCGGCGGCGACACGCGATGATCGGTAAAGCCGCCCCAATAATGCTGCGGCCAGCCATAATCGGCGCCGAATTCGACCAACGCCAGATAATCGGGAACTAGGTCTGAACCGAGCATATCCCGCTCGTTCACCACCGTCCATAACCGCCCCTGATTGTCCCAACCCAAGCCCACGGGATTGCGCAGGCCAGACGAAAACGGGATTTTAACATCCTTCGCGATGTCATATTCGAACACCATGGCACGACCGTTTTCAACGTCCATGCCATGTTCGCCGATGTTGCTGTTCGATCCCACCGCGATGTAGATTTTCTTGCCATCAGGCGAGGCTGCCAGATTGCGCGTCCAGTGATTGTTGGGCGCTTTGCCGTTGAGACGGGTCAGCATCTTACCCTCACCCACGATCTTCGTATCACCCTCCTTATAGGGAAACATGAGCAACGCATCGGTGTTGGCAACGAACAGCCGTTCGCCGACGAGCACCATTCCGAACGGCGCATTAAGTCCGGTAATGAATGGCGTCTTCAACTCTGCCTTGCCATCGCCATCGGCATCGCGGAGCAGCGTGATACGGTTGGCAGACGGCACACCGGCGCCTGCCTTGCCCATCAGCCAGCGCGCGACCATACCTTCCAGACCACCGCCTTCACGCGGCGGCGAATTGGTTTCAGCGACAAGAACATCGCCATTGGGCAGTACATAGACGTTGCGCGGATGATCGAGCCCCTCTGCAAAACGCTCGACGACCAGACCCGGCGCGGCAACCGGCGTTTCGCCAGCCTGCCAGCGATCAACATCGGCAACCTTGATGGTGGGGAAAATCTGTTCGCGCGCATCGGTGATCTGCGGCTTCGGACCGGTCACGGCATCAAGCGGTAATTGCGCAATGTCCGGGCGGGTGATGAACCAGACGCCAATCAACCCCAACGCGATAAAAATGAGCGTGATATTGCGAACGTGCTTCCACATATTCTGGTCCTTACGAGCTACGCTTACGGTCGAACAGCCACACGAT
>JANLSY010000272.1:0-6351 GCA_031362665.1 Sphingomonadales bacterium | reverse complement strand
GTTAGATTTGCCAGCGTATCGCCAATTTTGTGCAGCAGAATGAATAGCAACACAAGCCATGCGCCGTGACGACTAAAGAACTCCCTGAACGGCCCGATAATGGCTTCGCCGATATTGATCGCCTTTTTCGTTACAGCCTCTCTGTGCCGTTCCGGCTCTCCACCCCAAAGTGCTGCGATTACAGCAGGAATGGCAAACGCTGCGCAGACAATATAGCCAGCTTCCCAACCCATCCGCTGAGCGACGATAAGTGCCAAAGCGCCAGCGCCAGCAGAACCGAGGCGCCAACCATATTGGCTCATCCCCGCGCCAACGCCCTGTTGGTCGGGACGTAAGATTTCGATGCGGTAGGCGTCGATAACAATGTCGAAGGTAGCACCGGCAAAACCAAGAAGGACGGCTGAATAGGCTACGAACAGTAAGCTCGAACTCGGATCAGCAAACGCAAGATTAAATACCGCCAACGCAACAAATGCTGCTGACAACAGCAACCAAGACACGCGTTGTCCCATCCGGCCAAGAACCGGAATACGGATACCATCCACAATCCAGGCCCAAAGCCACTTGAAATTGTAGACCAAGAAAGCGAGGGCGAATGCTGTGACGGCCTTTTTGTCTATGCCATCTTGCGCCAGCCGGGTTGTTAGGGTGGCACCAATCATAGCATAAGGAAATCCGGAGGAAATCCCAAGCAGAAGCGCAATTATCGCTTCCTTTTCAAGATACGGCTTTATCGCATCCAGCCAGCCCCGGCTCCCGCTTGCAGTCGTCACGCGCGTCCCCTTCCTTGTATCGTTGCAAACTGACTAACGGCATTTTCCTGAATGGCCAATGTCTTAAACACTGGCGTGACTTTTGCGGGGGATTAGGGCAAAGGCGCGCGCATGGCTCAACCTCCTACCCGTTCCCCTCCCCGTCCTGCCAAGCCACCGCGTTTGCGCTGGGACTCTAAGCCCGCGCGCAAGCCCAACCCAAACGCTGCGCCGAGCAAAGGTGCACTTGAACGCGCCGACGGCGAAGAACGCATCGCCAAGTTGCTCGCCCGCGCTGGTGTTGCGTCGCGCCGCGAGATTGAGCGGATGATTGCCGATGGCCGGATCACGCTCAATGGCGAGAAGGTTGAAACGCCTGCCACGCTTCTGAAATCGCTGCACGGCGTTGAGGTGGACGGCAAGGCTGTGGGCCAGCCAGCGCCGACGCAGTTGTATCTGTTCCATAAGCCCGAAGGCTGCCTGACCGCGGAGCGCGATTTTAGCGGGCGCAAGACGATTTACGACGTGCTCCCAAACGACCTGCCGCGATTGATGCCGATCGGTCGGCTCGATCTGAACACCGAAGGCCTGTTGTTGCTCACCAATGATGGCGAATTCAAGCGGCAGATGGAATTGCCCTCGACCGGCGTCGAGCGTTCCTACCGCGCGCGCTGTTTTGGCGAAGTCAGCCAAGACCAGCTCGAAGAACTGATCCACGGTATCGAAATCGAAGGCGTGCAATATGGCAAGATTGACGCCAATCTCGAACGCCGTACCGGGCGCAATGGCTGGGTCGAGATGACGCTGACCGAAGGCAAGAACCGCGAGGTGCGACGCGTTCTCGAACATCTCGGCCTAGAAGTCAGCCGCCTGATTCGCACGCGCTACGGCCCGTTTGTTCTTGGTGACATGGCACCCGGCACCGTTGGCGAAGTGCGGAGGATAGATTTAATCGAGTTTCGAAAGACTTTGAAATAATGCGGATCATTTCCGGTCAATGGCGCTCGCGCCCGCTTATTGCGCCCAAGGGCGACACCACCCGTCCAACCGCAGACCGCACGCGAGAGACACTGTTTTCGATGCTCGCCAGCCGCTTGGGATCGTTTGAGGATCTCGCGGTACTCGACCTGTTTGCAGGTTCCGGCGCGCTCGGTCTGGAGGCACTATCGCGGGGTGCCGCGACGTGCACCTTCGTCGAAAGCGACGCCGCGGCCTTGAAAGCACTCGAAGCCAATATCGAGAAGCTTGGGGCAAAGGCGCATTCGGACGTCCGCCGTTCGTCGGTGCTATCGCTCGGTTCCGCCATTAAACCCTTCGACGTTGTCTTGATGGACCCGCCTTATGCCAGCGGCGCAGGATCTGTGGCGCTCGACAAACTGGGCCGCCTTGGTTGGTTCGCGCCGTCCGCCTGGATCAGCATCGAGACCAGCAACAAGGAAGACATCGACGTCAAAGGCTTTGTCATCGACACTATCCGCAATGTCGGCAAGGCCCGGCTGACGTTGCTCAGACCCGAACACTAAAATGTCCACCAACCCCAGAATGTCGAGTGCCGATTGGGGCATCATCATACTTTTGTCCCTGCTGTGGGGCGGCGCATTTTACTTTATCGAGTTGGGCCTGCGCGGTTTTCCGCCAATTACATTGGTATTTTTGCGGATGTCGCTTGCAATACCGCTGATGCTGGCAGCACTCTGGATTCTAAAGGAAAAGCTTCCAACCGATTGCAAAAGCTGGCGGCAGCTGTTTGTGTTGGGCGCGCTCAACGCCGCCCTTCCATTCATCTTATTCTTCTGGGGACAAACACGAATAGAAAGCGGCCTGGCGTCGATCCTCAATGCCACCACGCCATTATGGGGCGTGGTGACGGCGCATTTTCTAACGCAAAATGAAAAGGCTACTCCGGCACGGATCGTCGGCGTATTGCTAGGGATGGCAGGGATTATTGTTATGGTTGGGCCCGATGCTTTGGCCGGCATAACCGGCAGCGTTCTTGCCCAGATCGCCTGCCTGACCGCGACTTTGTTTTATGCGTTTGGCGCCATTTATGCACGGACACTATCGCAATCGACGATAACACCATTATCGGTTGCCGCCGGACAGGTCATTACCGCTGCACTGATCCTGTTACCGGTGATGCTTGTCGTTGACCTGCCCTGGACCTTGGCCCCTCCGGGTTGGGACGCTTGGGCGGGCGCACTTGCGCTAGCGATACCGGGAACCGCCATTCCTTATTTTCTCTATTTCCGTCTCATCGACACTGCAGGGGCGTCGAACGCGATGCTCGTCGCCTTCATCATGCCCGTTGTTGCCATCGTCCTTGGTGTCGTCGCATTAGGCGAAACTGTTGAATTCAAAGAAATAGCAGGCGCAGCGCTGATTGCGCTGGGCCTGCTCGCTATCGACGGTCGGCTATTGCCGAAATTCAGCGTGGCTTCTTCGCGCGCTTAGGCCCTTCGCCGGGGTTGCGGCAATTGTCCTGTAATGTTTTGGTGCAAGTCGGATATGCTTTCGTCGCGGCGACGGGCTGCATCATGCTGCTGGTCGTGCCGCCGCTTTGCGCATCGGGTGCTGCGGCAGCAGGCGGAGTTGCCATCGGGCCGATGGGCGCGTCGGTGCTGCCCTGAACCGGCATTTCAGGTGGCAGTGGCTCGGTAATCGGCGGATTAGGCTGCGACGGATCTGGCATAGGTTGCATCATGTCAGTCGGTGGAGCCGGCGCGGCCTGCGCGCAAATGGCGGGATCGGTTGCAAACAGGGCAAGTGCGGCGGCTGCACCCAAAAAATATGTGCTGCGCATGGAATTTCTCCTGGGGGTTTGGTGCAGAGTAAATGCGCCAGCACCCTCTAGGTTCCATCCGCCCACCGAACAGCGCTTGCGGTTCACCGCGGCGTTCCCTAACTGTTCGTGATGCAAGACAATGAAGTCCAGAACGAGCCGCCATGGCTGCGCGGCCTCAATCCGCCGCAGCGTGAGGCGGTGCTTACCACCGAAGGCCCGGTGCTGCTGCTTGCGGGTGCCGGCACCGGAAAGACCGCGGCGCTGACCGCGCGGATGGCGCAAATCCTATATTCGCGCCTCGCTTGGCCGTCCGAAATCCTCGCCGTTACCTTCACCAATAAGGCTGCGCGCGAAATGCGCGAGCGGATTGGCGCGATGGTCGGTGAAGCGGTTGAGGGGATGCCGTGGCTCGGTACGTTTCACTCAATCGGCGCGAAGATACTCCGCCGCCATGCCGAGATCATTGGCCTGCAAAGCAACTTCACGATCATCGACACCGACGACCAGTTCCGACTGCTAAAGCAGCTAATCCAGTCCGAAGACCTCGACGAAAAACGCTTCCCAGCGCGGGGATTGGCTGCGCTGCTCGACAAATGGAAGAATGCAGGCAAGTCGCCTGCCGACCTGACCCCGGGCGATAATGAGGACTTCGCCAACGGCAAGGGCCAGAAGATGTACGCGCTCTATCAGGCCCGCCTGCTCGCACTCAACGCCTGCGATTTCGGCGACCTGCTGCTCCACGGACTGAACCTGCTCAAAAACAACCGCGACATCCTCGAAAAATACCAGACGCAGTTCAAATATATCCTCGTCGACGAATATCAGGACACCAACGCCGTCCAGTATCTTTGGCTGCGTTTGCTCGCGCAGAAGCGCAAGAATATCTGCTGCGTCGGCGATGACGACCAGAGCATCTATTCATGGCGTGGCGCAGAAGTTGCCAATATCTTGCGCTTCGAAAAAGACTTCCCCGGCGCGAAGATCATCAAGCTCGAACAAAATTACCGAAGTACGCCGCACATCCTCGCCGCCGCGAGCGGGCTGATCGACGCGAACAGCAGCCGTCTTGGCAAGACGTTGTGGACCGAGCTCGACGAGGGCGAAAAAGTCCGCATCATCGGTGTGTGGGACGGCCCCGAAGAGGCAAGGCGCGTCGGAGAGGAAATCGAGAGTCTGCAGTTCAAGGGTGAAAGCCTCGACAGCGTCGCTATCCTTGTGCGCGCCCAGCACCAGACGCGGGAATTCGAAGACCGCTTCATTCAAGTCGGCCTAAACTACCGCATCGTCGGCGGTTTCCGCTTCTACGAACGCGCCGAAATTCGCGATGCGATTGCGTATCTCCGCATCGTCAACCAGCCCGCCGACGACCTCGCCTTCGAACGCATCGTCAATGTGCCCAAACGCGGCATTGGGGATAAGGCTGTGGAAAAAATCCACATCGTTGCGCGCGCCGAACGCGCACCGCTCTCGGTGGCCGCCGCGCGGCTGGTCGGAACCGACGAGCTGACCGGCAAGGCGCGCAAGTCATTGGCCGACCTCGTTGTCGATATCGCCCGCTGGCGCGACGAGACATCGCGCTTAACCCCGGCCGACCTCACCCGCCTGATAATGGATGAAAGCGGCTATACCGCCGTGTTGCAGGCCGAACGCAGCGTCGAATCCTCTGGTCGCCTCGAAAACATCGCCGAACTCGCGCGCGCGATGGAGGAATATGAAACGCTCGGCGAATTCCTAGAGCATGTCAGCCTTGTCATGGACAATGACCGCGGCGACCCCGGCGCGAGCGTCACGATCATGACTATCCACGCCGCCAAGGGCCTCGAATATGACAATGTCTTCCTCGTCGGGTGGGAAGACGGCATCTTCCCCTCGCAACGCGCGCTCGACGAAGGCGGCCTCGCGTCACTGGAGGAAGAACGCCGCCTGGCTTATGTCGCGATCACGCGGGCGAAACGCAAATGCACGATCATCCACGCCGCCAACCGCCGCATCTACGGCCAGTGGACCAGCAGCATCCCGAGCCGTTTCATCGAAGAACTCCCGCTCGACCATATCGACGCCGAGCAGACGATGACCGGCGGCGCAAGCCTTTGGCGTGCGAACTGGAGCGAACAGGCCGACCCCTTCGCGCATTTGGCGGCCGCCAACCAAGGCCGCAGCAACGCCCGCGGCCCCGGCTGGCAACGTGCAGCGACCAGCGGAGGCTTCAACCCAAGGCCGCAGCGCTTGGCGGAGAATACGCGGAGCGCGGTGAGTTTGGGGAACAAGGGCCGCAGTGACCTCAGCGTGGGGATGCGCGTGTTCCACGAAAAATTCGGCTATGGAGCAATTGCGGAGATTGAAGGCAATAAGCTGGAGATCGACTTTGAAGTTGCCGGGCGGAAGCGGGTGATGGATAGCTTTGTTAGCGTGGGCTAGATATTACTAATTTATCATTCAAAATCAAACCTGCGTTGCCGTGCCCGCTACCGCATAAAGCGTCACCAACAACCCGACCAGTACCCCGCCCGCGCGGTGGCTGCCCGTTCTTCCCCATGTAAACACCCCGATCACCGCAATCGCGGCGAGGACGGGGACGAACTGGAGCGCGATGACGGTGCTGAGCGGGTCGAACGCGGTGATCAGCGTGCCGGTGGCGAAGAACAGGCCGTAGATGATGCCGAGCAGGACGATGAAGCCGCCGGTCAGCATCAGCACCGCCGAGGCGTATCGCCGCAACGTGCCGTCGCTGCGCACCGTCATCGCGCTCATCGTCCGGAGCGTCACCAGAAACGCGAGTGTCAGCGGCACGACGTAGATTGCGGCGATGCCCAACTG
>JANLSY010000238.1:0-5095 GCA_031362665.1 Sphingomonadales bacterium | reverse complement strand
TCGGCAACGTGCCGTTGCTGATCGACGAAGCCGCCGGAAACTGGCGCTATCTGAAAAACGTCCTTACCTTCGACAGCAGTCTGCGCGTGCTCGATGCCGAACAGGTCGACCGGTTCCAGCCTATGAAGGTTCCCGACCTGATGTTGACGCTCGAGAATAATGTCATCACCGTCATCGGAAATCTGGTTGAACCCGAGACGGGGACGCAAGTCGCCGGTGTCGATATCCGCCACGATCTTGGAAACACCACCGGTCGCGCGTTGCTTGCCGTCGATGGCCTGCGCTTTACCGAACGGTTCCAGCCCGAATTGCTCACACCGCTGACGCTTGGCGTTGTCGCCAATGTCGATGGAGCGGTATTCGGTGACGGGCGGATCGATTGGGACGGCAATGGCGTGCGCAGCACCGGACGCTTTGCGACGCGCGGCATGAACCTCGCTGCGGCCTTTGGGCCTGTGGAAGGCCTGACCACCGAGATCGCTTTTACCGACTTGCTGGGACTAGAAACCGGTCCCGCGCAGCTTGCGACGATTGCGTCGGTCAATCCGGGAATCCCGGCGCTTAATGGCCAGATCAGCTATCGCCTGCTGCCTGACCAGCAGGTTGCGATCGAAGCCGGACGCTGGCCATTTGCCGGCGGTGAACTCATCCTTGAACCAACCGTGCTCGACTTCGGCGTGGAGAAAGACCGCCGCCTGACCTTTCGCGTCGTTGGCGTTGACGCCGAAAAATTCCTTGCTGGCTATGATTTCCAGAATTTGCGGGTCTCCGGTGTGTTTGATGGTACCTTGCCGATGATATTCAATCAGGATGGCGGGCGTATCGTTGGCGGTGCGCTCATTTCACGCCCCGGTGGCGGCGAGGTCAGCTATCTGGGCGAACTCGCTTATGAAGATATGGGCGTGTTTGCCAATTACGCCTTTCAGGCGCTGCGCTCGATCCGCTATTCGTCACTGACCATAGGTGTCGGCGGCGATCTCGATGGCGAGATTGTGACGGACATCAGTTTCACCGGTCTGCAACAGGGCAGCGGGGCCAAACGCAACTTCATCACTAAGCAACTCGCGCGGATTCCGATCAAATTCAACGTCAGCATAACCGCCGAATTCTTGAAACTCATCGGTTCGATCCGGGGGCTTTATGACCCGAATTATGCGGCGGAGCGCGACTTGAAATATCTGCTCGAGCAGGAACGAGGTGCGCCGCCCGTTGACGAAGCTAAACCGGACAAAGACAAAACGAGCGATGAATGACCTATTCAGCAAGGGGAAAGCGGCCATGAGGCATAAGTATCGGCAATTGACGAACCGCATGGATAGTGCGATTCGCCGTAACATGGGGAAAGCGATACTCTTACTGACACCGATTATGGTCGCATCACTGGCGGGATGTGTGCAGGTGACTGCACCCGACAAGCCGATTGTAATCAACCTCAACATCGCCATCCGGCAGGAAATTTTATACAAGCTGGATGCGGCGTCGAAGAAGGTGATTGAAGAGAATCCGGAGATATTTTGATGAAGAACAATGTTGAAATGCTGATTGCCGCCGTATTGTTGGGCGCAACCGCGACTGCTGCGGTGGCTCAGCGCGACCCGGCCTACCAGAGCGCGCGTGAAAGTGGGCTGGTCGGCGAAAAAGCTGACGGCTATCTCGGTTTTGTCGGTGCCCCTTCGCCTGCGATCAAGGCTCTGGTCGAGGATATCAATATTAAGCGGAAAGACGCCTATTCGAAGGAAGCGCTGGCAAACGGCGCAACTGTCGCTGAAATGGCGTTGCGCAATGGCTGTCGCCTGATCGTTGAACGCACGGTTCCGGGCGAGAAATACCAGACTCCATCAGGCCAGTGGTTGACGCGCGATGCGAGCCCGCCGCAGCTTGATCCGCGCTGTCCGTAAAACGTTCTTGCACAAATTTGAAAGGGCTGGTCCAGCGATGTACCAGCCCTTTTCTTTTGCACCGCAACATTATCGCGCCGCTGCTGTTGACTTGAGCGGGGCGCTCTCCTAAAGCGCCCGTGCCTAGGCGGGGTTGCCCCGATTTCGTGGCGGTTTCCCTTATTCAAAGGCAGGAATCACATGGCATCGAACAACTCCGGGCAGGATAAAAACGGCAAAAGTGACGCTCGGCTCGATTCGTTAGACATGCAGCTGAAAGCGGCGCGGAAAGCCGAGGCGGAACGCTCTGGTAAAGACCAGCCCCCGGCCAAAGGAATGCGGCAAGGGAACAGGGTTTTAACTGAGTTGATTGCCGGTCCTGCGGGTGGTGCGCTTGTTGGTTGGTTATTCGACCGGCTGTTCGGCACTTCCCCTGCGCTCCTGTTGGTCTGCATGTTTTTGGGCATCGCAGTCGCCTTCAGGAACATCATAAAGATTTCAGGTGAGCGTCCGGAATAGTCTGGGCGCTTGTCGTGTATAAAACAGGGTAGTGAACGTGGCAGGCGAAAGCGGCAAAATCGATCCGATGCACCAGTTCCAGATTGAACCGCTCGCGCCGTTCAATATTGGCGGTTATGACCTGTCCTTTACCAACTCTTCGTTGTTCATGATCCTCGTGCTTGGCGCGCTATGGCTGTTCATGTGGGGCGGCATGAAGCGCGATCTGGTTCCCGGTCGCTGGCAGATGGCAGTCGAAGGCGTAACCGGCTTCGTCAATAGCATGGTCACCTCGAGTGTCGGTCCCGAAGGCAAAAAATATGTGCCTCTGGTGTTCTCGCTATTCATGTTCATCCTTATGGCGAACTTCATCGGCATGATGCCCTTTGGTATCGTCCCCGGCGTCCATCCCTTTACCGTTACCAGCCATTTGACCGTAACCGCAGTGCTCGCCGTGTTGAGCTTCGGTACCGTGCTGGTCGTCGGTTTCTGGCGGCACGGGCTCCACTTCTTTAGCTTGTTCGTTCCGCACGGCACGCCATGGTGGCTGCTCTGGCTCATTCCGCTGATCGAGCTTTTCTCATTCCTCATCCGTCCGTTCAGCCTCGCACTTCGTTTGTTCGTCGCGATGACCGCTGGTCACGTTTTGATGAAGGTGCTGGCAGGTTTTGTAATCAACGGCCTTAACGCGGAAGCCGCCTGGGTCCCGCTGGTCGTCAGCATTCCGTCGTTTATTTTGATGATTGGCATCACGCTGCTTGAGCTGCTGGTATGCGCCATTCAGGCCTATGTTTTCGCGCTTTTGACTTCGCTGTACATCAACGACGCAGTCAATTTGCACTAAGTTTTCAACCACCTAATTTTCTATTTTAACAGGAGTTATTATCATGGACGCAGAAGCAGCAAAATTGATCGGTGCCGGTCTCGCAGCAATTGGTGCCGGCCTCGCCGCTGGTGGTGTGGGTAACGTATTCGGTTCATTCCTTCAGGGCGCGTTGCGCAATCCTGCAGCGGCTGATGGTCAGCAAGGTCGTTTGTTCATCGGCTTCGCGGCTGCCGAACTTCTCGGCTTGCTCGCATTCGTCGTTGCGATGATCCTGATCTTCGTTGCCTAATTGACGGTTTCGCCCCGGCCAAATGCCGGGGCAATATCTTCATAAGGACGAGCGGATAACATGCCTCAGATTTCCCAGATTATCGATACCTATGCGTCGCAGTTCTTCTGGCTGCTGATTGTCTTTGGCCTGATCTATTTTACGATTGGCCGGGGCATGTTGCCGAAGATCGAAGCGAATATGGACGCACGCGATCGCAAGATTGCGGACGACCTTGCCGCTGCCGAACGCGCCCGTGCAGAGGCAGATAATCTGGAAGACGGAGGCAGCGCCGCAATCAACGAAGCCCGCGCTGCGGCTCAGGCCAAGGCGAACGAGGCAAAGGCAAAGGCCGCCAAGGACGCAGAAGCGCGCCTTGCGGTTGCCGATGCAGAGGTTGGCGCAAAGCTCGCTGCCGCAGAAGCTGACCTTGCCAAGGCCAGTGCCAAAGCAATGACTAGCATCGAGAGCGTTGCTGCAGAAGCCGCCGCCGATATCGTCGCCAAGGTTTCGGGAGCAAAAGTCAGCGCCGCGCAAGCAGCAACAGCAGTGAAGGCGGTATTGGCCAATGGCTGAAGAAGCGAAAACCGAACTGACCGCCGAGGATCATATCGCGATGGGCCATGGTCCAGACGGAACAGCGACGACCGGTGCTGAGGCGGAACATGCCGTGCCTTCGGCGTTGGGCTTCGATGCGACGATGCTCGTCGCTTTGGCGATGCTGGTGGTCATTGCACTTGCAATCTGGAAGAAGGTGCCTGCGATGATCGCTGGCGCACTCGACAAGCAAATTTCGGGTATCAAGGCGCAGCTTGATCAAGCCACCGCGCTGCGGGCCGAGGCTGAAGCGATCAAGGCGGAGTATGAAGCTAAGGCCAAGCAAGCCGCGCAGGACGCCATCGACATGAAGGCGGCCGCCGAGGCAGAAGCAAAGCTGATCGTGGCGCAGGCCAAGACCGATGCCACCGCGCTGATTGGTCGCCGAGCCAAGGCCGCCGAAGAAAAAATCGCCGCTGCAGAGCGCGCCGCGATTGCCGATGTTCGTGCCAAGGCGGCTGCAGTCTCTGCTGCTGCTGCCGCGCAACTGATTGCGACGCATCATGACGCGAAGGCTGATGCATCGTTGGTTGACCAGTCGATTGTTTCGCTAAATTAAGAGTCTCACTTAAAACTCAAGCTTTGTCATTCCCGCGAAGGCGGGAATCCATGGCCTGAACGCGCAGCCTAGCGCACCGTCGCTTTTTGAAGCGCTGGCAGACCATAGATTCCCGCCTTCGCGGGAATGACAATGTGTTTTGGAATGACATATTGTTTTGAGGCTAGGTTATATTAAGTCACAGCCAACAATGTCCAAAGCCGACCGCCCCGACCAACCGAACGCATCCTCGCGCTTTAACGAGGAAAAGGCGACCTACGCCGTGCGTGGGGCGGATGCGCCGGATTTTGAGACGGGCGTTGCAGCAATCCGCAATGTGCTGAAAACGTTGCCGCACAAGCCCGGTGTGTATCGCATGCACGATGCCCGCGGCGATATCCTCTATATCGGCAAGGCGCGCGCGCTGAAGAACCGCGTAAACAATTATGTTCAAATTGACCGGCTACCCAATCGCCTGCGCCGCATGGTCG
>JANLSY010000236.1:0-3290 GCA_031362665.1 Sphingomonadales bacterium | reverse complement strand
GGCAGAAACTGCGCCACTCGCGCTCAAAGATGGACGTGAACCGACCGACCAGTTCGAAATTGTCGTCGAGGCAGCTGGGACATCCGATGCGCTTGCTTTTGCTATCCGCTCGTGCAAACCGAATGGCGTCGTTACCAGTGTCGCGATGCACCTCGGGGCAACCACGCCCATGCCGCTGGCTCAAGCCTATTACAAGGGCCTGACCTTCCACACCAGCCGGGCCAGCGCAAGGAAATGGCTTCCGCAGGTGATGCACTGTATCGCCTGTGGCAAGCTGCATCCGGAGCATGTCACGCACCGGGTACTGCCCTTTTCCGATGCGGCAGAAGCGATGACCGACAATGGCCCCAAGCTGATATTCACGCCAGATTAGACCCTGCGCTTGCTTATGCGGCCCCGAGCGCCTAAATTCAGAAGATGGCAGCACATCATCACCACGAACACGGCGGTACCGCATTGGCCGAAGCGGCCCAAGTCGCACTGACCGATGCAGGCGAGCAATGGACGGAGATGCGCTCGGATATCTTTTCGGTGCTGGCGACGTTCGAAAAGCCCGCATCGGCCTATGACATTGCCGACCTCGTCTCACAGAAACGCGGTAAACGGGTTGCGCCTAACAGCGTGTATCGCATCCTCGACCTTTTCGTGTCCACCAACCTTGCGCGGCGCGTCGAGAGTGCGAACGCATATGTCGCCAATTCGCACCCGGGATGCCTGCACGACTGCATCTTCCTGATTTGCGATACCTGCGGTACGGCCACACATATCGATGACGACAAACTGTCTAACAATGTCCGCGCCGCCGCCGAACACGCCGGATTTGCGCAGGTTCGCCCGGTAATCGAGGTGCGCGGCAAATGCGCCGATTGTGACTGACGAATATTGACTGACAGGCCCGAATTTACCCGTTAAAGCTGACGGGATGACCAATACGCCAGACACGCCGTTGCTTGACACGGTTAAAGTGCCCGCCGACCTCCGACAGTTACAAGTGTCGCAGCTCCGCCAGCTTGCCGACGAACTCCGGGCCGAGACCATAGCCGCCGTTTCCGTGACTGGCGGCCATCTTGGCGCAGGCTTGGGCGTCGTCGAGCTGACCACTGCAATCCATTATGTGTTCAACACCCCCGAAGACCGGCTGATCTGGGACGTCGGTCATCAATGCTATCCGCACAAGATATTGACTGGCAGGCGGGACCGGATCCGCACCTTGCGCACTGGCGGCGGCCTGTCTGGCTTCACCAAGCGCAGCGAGAGCGAATATGATCCGTTCGGTGCCGCGCATAGTTCGACCTCGATAAGCGCGGCATTGGGCTTTGCCGTCGCCAACAAGATGGCAGGCAAACCCGGCAAGGCGATAGCGGTTATCGGCGACGGTGCGATGAGCGCCGGGATGGCCTATGAGGCGATGAACAACGCGCAAGCTGCTGGCAACCGGCTCGTGGTCATCCTCAACGATAATGACATGTCGATTGCTCCGCCGGTCGGTGGGTTGTCGGCCTATTTGTCGCGGCTGGTGTCATCGAGCGAGTATCTGGGCTTGCGCAGCTTTGCCAGCAAGGTCGCCAAACGGCTGTCGCGGCGAATCCACAGTGCCGCGCAAAAAGCCGAGGAATATGCCCGCGGAATGGCGATGGGCGGGACGTTGTTCGAGGAACTTGGCTTCTATTATGTCGGTCCGATCGACGGCCACAATCTGGACCAGCTGATCCCAGTGTTGGAAAACGTGCGAGACAATGCCGAGGGGCCGGTGCTGATCCATGTCGTCACGCAAAAGGGCAAGGGTTATGCCTTTGCCGAGGCTGCCGACGACAAATATCATGGCGTCACCAAATTCGACGTGATTACCGGCAAGCAGGACAAAGGCCCAGGTGGCGGCCCGCCCGCTTACCAGAATGTCTTTGGCGAAACGCTGGCAAAGCTTGCCGACACAGACCCGCGGATCTGCGCAATTACTGCTGCGATGCCCGGCGGCACTGGTGTCGACAAGTTCGCCGCCGCGCATCCTGATCGCGCCTTTGATGTCGGCATTGCCGAACAACATGGCGTGACCTTCGCCGCTGGCCTCGCCGCACAAGGCATGCGCCCGTTCTGCGCGATCTATTCGACCTTCCTGCAGCGCGCGTATGATCAGGTCGTGCACGATGTGGCGATCCAGAATCTGCCCGTGCGTTTCGCAATCGACCGGGCGGGGCTGGTTGGCGCCGACGGCTCGACCCATGCAGGATCGTTCGATATCACTTATCTTGCGACGCTGCCCAATATGGTGGTGATGTCGCCGGCCGACGAGGCAGAACTGGTGCACATGACTTACACCGCTGCGCTACATGACAGCGGCCCCATTGCCTTCCGCTATCCGCGCGGTAACGGGACTGGTGTCGCGATGCCTGATGTTCCGGTAGCGCTGGAAATCGGCAAAGGCCGGATTGTCCGCGAAGGCAAAAAGGTCGCGATCCTGTCGCTCGGTACGAGACTAGCCGAAGCGCAGAAGGCCGCCGATACGCTTGATGCCAAGGGGTTAAGCACTACCGTTGCCGACCTGCGCTTTGCCAAGCCGCTCGACGAAGACATGATCCGCCACCTGATTGCCACGCACGAAGTCGTAGTGACGGTAGAAGAAGCCGCCATCGGCGGCCTCGGCGCACATGTGTTAACGCTCGCGAGTGACCTGGGCCTTATGGACACTGGCCTCAAAATCCGCACGATGCGCCTGCCCGATATCTTCCAGGATCAGGATAGCCCGCAAAAGCAATATGACGAGGCGGGTCTCAACGCCCCGCAGATCGTTGAGACGGTGCTAAAGGCACTACGCCACAACAGCGCGGGCGTGGAGGAAGCGAGCGTGCGGGCCTAAACCCGCACAGCCAATTTAACCTGGAATAACCGCCTGTGCGGTCTGGCCGTCGCCTTCGGGGGCGGCGATGATGTCGCGGGTGATGCTTCCCTTGTTCACCGTAACGGTCTGCGGGTCGCCGACAGATGAGCGGATACCCATTTCAGCACTTCCGGGCGTGCCCGATATCGCGCGCTCTGCGGCTGAACGAGGAGCAATTCCGCCAAACAGCGCCTCAAGCACCTGTTCCTGGCCGCCATCGGTCGCACGAACGGCGGTTACGGCGGTTGGTTCCAGCGCAAAATCGGGGGGCACGACCAATGGCGCAGCCCGGCCGGTGGCCGGTGCAGCTGCCTGCTGGCCGCGAATGTCCCAATCCCACAATTGCTGGCCGACATTACCGGCAGAAGCGCAGCCCGAAAGCAGGGCGATCGAGCCGATAGCCGAGGCGGCTAAA
>JANLSY010000188.1:0-2163 GCA_031362665.1 Sphingomonadales bacterium | reverse complement strand
CGATGACACTCAACGACGATCAGGCGATGCTCCGCGATAGCGCGCGCGACTTCATGAAATCCGAAGCGCCGACAACGCATTTCCGCAAATATCGCGATATGGAATGCAAGGACGGCTTTTCGCACGACCTGTGGAAGCAGTTTGCCGAGATGGGCTTTACCGGCATCCTGATTCCCGAAGCCGATGGCGGCATGGGGATGGGGCATATCGAGGCAGGCATTGTGCTCGAAGAAATCGGTCGCAATCTGTCGCCGTCGCCATTCCTTTCGACGTCGGTTGCGGCGGTTGAAGCGTTGAAACTGGCTGATAAAGCGATGCGCGAGCGCTGGTTCCCGGGTATTTTGGCTGGCGAAACTGTCATTGGCCTAGCTGTTGATGAGGGCGTCAAGCACAGGCCCGAAAAGATTGCATGCCAGGCCGAACGCAGCGGCAATGGTTTCAAACTCACGGGCCACAAACAGTTCGTGGTGCAAGGCACATCTTCCGACATGCTGATTGTCGCGGCTCGCACAGCGGGCGTCGCTGGCGAAACCGACGGGCTGACGCTTTTTGCGGTCGAAAAGGATGCAGCCGGAATGTCGATGGAGGCCGCGCGTCTCGTCGATGCAGCGATGGCGGCGCATGTCAAACTTGACGGCGTGCAGGTCGATGCCGATGCAGTGATTGGTGAAGTCGATGGCGGCTGGAGCGTGCTGACCAAGATGCTCGATGCCGGACGCGTTGGCGCAGCGGCGGAAATGGTTGGCGTTGGAACTGGCGCGATGGATATCACCTTCGATTATCTGAAAACCCGCAAACAGTTCGACCGGGTAATCGGAGAATTTCAGGCACTTCAACACCGCGCTGCGCATTTGTATGGCGAAATGGAAGGCGCGCGCGCAATCGTGCTGAAGGCGCAATCGCTGCTCGACGAGGGCCATGTCAAGGCCGAGCTTTACGTCGCGGCGGCGAAGGCCAAGGCTGGCCTTGCCTGCAACCTGTCGGTGCGCGAAGGCGTACAGATGCACGGCGGCATCGGCATGACCGATGAATATGACATCGGTCTGTACATGAAGCGCGACCGGAGCCTGAATGAGTTTTTCGGCGACGCTTATTTCCACGCCGACCGCGTGGCAACGATGAACGGGTATTGAGAGGAAAGCCAATGGACCTGAATTCACTATTTAACCTTGATGGCCGCGTTGCCGTTGTCACCGGCGGCTCGCGTGGGATCGGCAAGATGATTGTCGAGGGCTATCTCGCGGCCGGGGCCGCGCGCGTCTACATCAGTGCGCGCAAGGTTGACCAGATCGAGGAAACCGTTGCCGAGCTTGGTGATCAGGTTATCGGCCTGCCGTGCGACCTGTCGACCGTCGATGGCTGCCTGTCGCTCGCCGCGCAAATCGCCGAGCGCGAGGAGAAGGTCGATATCCTTGTCAACAATGCCGGTGCCGCATGGGGTGCCGACTTCGGCCAGTTTCCTGAAGCCGGCTGGGACCGGGTGATGGACCTCAACGTCAAATCGCTCTTCTTCCTGACGCAAGCTATGCACCCGCAGTTGAAAGCTGCCGCAAGCTTTGATCGGCCGGGCAAGGTCATCAACATCGCGTCGATTGACGGGATGAAAATCAACCCTTGGCAGACCTACAGTTATCAGGCGTCGAAGGCTGCGGTCATCCACTTAACCCGGCGGCTGGCGGCCGAACTGGTCAAAGACAATATCCTGGTCAGCGGTATAGCGCCCGGTGCATTCCAGTCGGACATGAACAAGGCCGCGCGCGACCATGCCGAAGCGGTGGCCAAAAACATCCCGTTCCCGCGAATCGGTACGCCCGAGGATATGGCGGGACTTGCCATCTTCCTCGCAGCGCGGGCAGGTGACTATATTGTTGGAGAGACGATTGCCTGCGATGGCGGCATTGTAAACGCGTCGCTTCCGGGCAATGGAATCGCTCCATAAGTTTACTTTCAAATCTGCATTCGAATGCAAAGCATGCATTCCGTTACGTTATGGGGCTAGTTGCAAAATATGCAACTAGCCCCATATTTTTCGCAATTGCAGCATGAGCACTGCGAGGTTATTTGGGGTTCAACGGCAAGAGATTGCCGAAACGCACTTTAACCGGCGGGCTCTCTCCTCCTCTCTCCCTCGCCCCCGGTTGAATCGAACGGCCCCCATGCACA
>JANLSY010000184.1:0-10022 GCA_031362665.1 Sphingomonadales bacterium | reverse complement strand
CTTGGTAGCGGGTTTCCAAGTAATTGCCGCCGACGAAAAGCAGGACCATGAACAGCAGCAAACCGGTCGCGATGATCCGCATCTGCCGCAATTCGGCATCGCGTTCGGCATAGCGGGTCTTTTCAGACTGCCCCAATTTGTCGACTGACTTCACATCAATACCTTAGCGCAAGGCACTCGCAACTGCAAAGGCAGGCATCACTCGGCAGGCTGCAATCCGCCAAGGTCGTCTTTGCCACCCTTCTTGCCAAGTTTTACCGGGGCATCCCGTTCGCCGTGCTTTTCGGGGTCGTACGTCAGCAAGCGCGTGCGTAGCCACGGGCCCATACGCTTCTCGAGGCCATCAGCCAGACTAAAGCCGGCGGGCACGATGAGCAAAGTCAGCAATGTCGATACGATCAACCCACCGATAACGACTGTGCCCATCGGCGCGCGCCACTGGCCGTCACCGCCCAGCGACAGTGCTGTCGGGATCATGCCTGCGGTCATTGCAACCGTGGTCATGACGATAGGTTGCGCGCGTTTGTGCCCTGCCTCCATAATCGCCTGGAACTTCGGCACGCCGCGCGCCATTTCCTCAATGGCAAAGTCAATAAGCAGGATCGAGTTTTTGGCGACGATGCCAAAGAGCATCAGAACACCGATAAACACCGGCATCGAAATCGGCTGCTGGACAATCGCCAGTGCCATGAGGCCACCAAGTGGAGCAAGCAGCAGCGAGCCCATATTGACCAAAGGCGACATGAAGCGATGGTAGAGCAAGACCAGCACGGCAAAAACAAGAAGCGTTCCGGAAATCAGTGCGGTCAGGAAGTCACGCTGCATCTCGGCTTCCCATTCCTGGCTGCCAAAGGGGGCACGAGACACGCCGGTGGGCAGGTCCATCATCACCGGCAGCTTGTTGATCACTGCATCGGCGGTTGACGAAACTACGCCGGGCGCGAAGTCGGCACCTACGAAGATCCGGAAATTCTGGTTGCGTCGCTCGATCGACGTGGGCCCCGCGCCGAAACTGATATCTGCGACGCGCGATAGCGGAACAGAACCGCCACTGGCGGTTTGCACCGGCAGGTTACGGATGACATCAAGGCTTTGGCGGCTTTCCTTTGCCAGCATCACACGGATCGGGATCTGCCGGTCAGTTAGCGAGAATTTGGCACTGTTCTGGTCGATATCGCCCAATGTCGCGATTCGGATGGTCTGGCTCAAGGCGACTGTGGTGACACCAAGCTGCGCCGCAAGGTCTGTGCGCGGCGAGATGAGGAGTTCGGGCCGCTGCAAATCGGCAGCAATGCGTGGTGCGCGTATTTCTTTGAGGCCCTTCATTTGTTCGACCAACGTCACAGCGGTTCGGTCGAGCGCGGCTGGGTCCGAACCCGACAGCATGACCGAAACGTCTCGGCCCGAGCCGCCGCCGCCGGGTCCAAATGCTTGGAACGAGACACGGGCGTCTGCAATTTGGCTCAGGGAGGGTGAAAGCGCCTGTTCGAATTCCTGACTGGTGCGATTTCGATCTTTCTTCAGCGTGATGAAGATGCTGCCGCTACCTTCACGAATGCTTTGCAACGCGGTTTCAACTTCTGGCTGCGCTTCGACGATTTTGACAGCTTGATCGACAACCGTCTTGGTCTGGTCCAGTGTGGTGCCCGGCACCATTTCAATCCGAATGCGGCTAAAGTCCTGATTCCCCGTCGGGAAAAACTGCTTCGGCAGCACCACGAACAGTGCAATCGTAGCGGCGAGCGAAAGCACCCCAAGCCCCATCATCCAGCGCCGATGGCCAAGCGACCATTTGAGGATCTTCATATAACGATCCATCAAAGGACCCTCGCCATGCTCCGCTATTCCACCGGATTTCAGGAAATAGGCGGCGATCATCGGCGTTATCATTCGCGCGACGGCAAGACTCATCAGCACCGAGGCAACGACAGTGAGGCCAAAATTCTTGAAGAATTGCCCCGCGACGCCAGGCATAAGGCCGACGGGCAGAAAAACCGCGACAATCGAGAAAGTGGTCGCAACCACGGCAAGGCCGATTTCGTCGGCTGCGTCGATCGATGCCTGATAGGCGGATTTACCCATACGCATATGGCGGACGATGTTTTCGATTTCCACAATGGCGTCATCGACCAGCACACCTGCAACCAGCCCCAAGGCCAGCAACGACATCGTATTGAGCGTAAAGCCCAGAAGGTCGAGGAACCAGAATGTTGGAATAGCCGATAGCGGAATCGCAATCGCCGAAATCACTGTGGCGCGCCAGTCGCGCAGGAACAGGAACACGACGACAATGGCAAGCAAAGCGCCTTCGATCATCGCGGCCATAGAGCTCTTATACTGGCCCTTGGTGTAATCAACGCTGTTGAACAGGGTCGTGAATTTGATGCCGGGATTTTCCTTCTCGATTTCCTCCATTTTCTTGGTCGCTTCATCGAACACCGAGACATCGGACGCGCCCTTGGCGCGCGACATGCCGAAGGTCACCACCTGTTTGCCGCTTTCGAAGGCCATCGATTTCTGTTCGCTATAGCCGTCGGTTACCTCGGCGATGTCAGCCAATTTGATTGTGCGTCCGCCGCCTAGGCTGATTTGTGATTGGCCGAGTGCGAAAGCGTCAGCAGCGTTGCCCAGAACGCGCACCGATTGGCGCGATCCTGCAATTTCGGATTGGCCGCCAGCAGCGTTCACATTCTGCTGACGCAGAACGCCATTGACCTGCGCAGCGGTGACGCCAAGCGACTGCATCTTGGCTGGGTCGAGTACCACACGAATTTCGCGGTTGACGCCGCCATTGCGGCTGACCGAAGCCATGCCTTCCACGCTGAGCAGGCGGCGCGCGACGGTATCGTCGACAAACCAGCTCAATTGTTCGAGCGTCATGTCCGATGCTTCGACCGCAAAATAGGCAATCGGGTCGCTCGACGTCGCGACTTTGAAAATCTGCGGTTCCAATATACCGTCAGGCAGGTCGCTGCGGATCTGGTCAACGGCGTTTTTCACTTCGCTCACCGCCGCATTGATATCGTCGCCAATTTCAAATTCGGCGCTGACCGTGGTGTTACCTTCGCTTGCGCTCGCATCGATATTGCGCACGCCTTGAACGCTGCGGATCGCAGATTCGACCTTTTGCGTAATCTGCGTGGTCATTTCCGATGGAGCAGCGCCCGGCTGCGAGATCGAAACCACGACAACAGGAAATTCAATGTCGGGGTCGTTCTGCACCTTCATGCTCATGAACGACATCACGCCAGCCAGCGTCAGCGCAATGAACAGGACGATAGGAACCACCGGATTGCGGATCGACCATGCGGAAATGTTGCTGAAGTTCATGGGGGAGATCCGTTTTCGCTAGATTACTTCTTGAGCAGCTTTGGCTTGATGACTTCGTCGGGGTTCAGGAACCCGCCCGCGTAAAGTACCACACGCTCCGTACCGTCCAGACCTTCTGCGATGGTCAGGCCGTTTGCTGTGGTCGTGCCGACCTTCACAGGGCGACGTTTCACCTTGTTATCCTTGCCGACAATATAGACGAAGCTGCCTTCGCGGCTGGTTTGAACCGCCGATTCTGGCAATACCGGGGCGGTCATTGCGCCCGCCTTGATCTCGACCGAGGCAAAGCCGCCGGGACGAAGCGCGCGGTCGAAGGGTAGCGCGATGCGCGCCATGCCCTGACGCGAGGTCGCGTTAATCATCGGCGACACCTGCCAGATTGTGCCGTTAAACTGACGGTCCGTGCCGACCAGCGTCACGCTGGCTGGAACACCTTCGGAAATCAGCGCAAGGTCATCCTCGCTTAGTGCAGCTTGCAATTCCATCTGGCCCTCTTGCGCCAGACGGAACAATATTCCGCTGCTCGCAGAAACGGTCTGGCCTTTTTCGACATTGCGTTCGAGCACGAAGCCTGAAACCGGCGCGCGAATATCGAGCCGGGCGTTTCGCGCACGAGTTTCGTTGAGTTGCGCAACAGCGACGTTTACCCGCGCGCGAGCGGCATCGCGGGTGGCTGTTTTACGGTCGACATCGGCCTTCGATATAAATCCGCGCTCGACGAGTTGGAGGGCACGATCGAGTTCGTTTTGCGCGAGTTGCGCGTCGGCCCGCGCCACGCCAATTTGCGCATCCAGCGCGGCAGCCTGCTGCACCTGAACCGAACGGTCGACGCTAACCAGCACTTGACCTTGCCGGACCCAATCGCCTGCATCGACATAAACCTGAGAAACTGCACCGCCTTCACCAACAACGCCGACTGGAATTTCACGCCGCGCGGCAAGTGTACCAGTGGCGTTGATTGAGCGTACTACGGTATCGCGTCCGGGGGCAACGACCGTCACCGTTTGTGCTTGGGCGTCTTTTGATTCGCCCGCAACCGCAGCAGTCTCACCGCCGCTACCCATCATGAAGTAGGCCGCCGCGCCGATTGCAATGATTGCAACGACTATGGCGCCAATGATCAGCCGACGCCGCTTCCGCTGCCGGTCTTCTTCAAGAAAGCCGCCATCCAATGTGCCGCCCATCGTCGTTTCGTAATTCATCTGACCGTCCAAATTCTTCGATTGCGGAGCGCGAATGGCGGCCCGTCGTTTGTAGTCGCGCTGTATTATCTCAATAAGTCACCGTCTGCAAGACGCAGAATCTCGACCGGATAATGGCGATTTCTGCGTTTACGATACAGAAAAGCGCAAGGGGTAACAATAGAGACGGGCAGCAATATTGTTCGACAAACAACGTGCGGCATAGAAAAAGCCGCGCAGACAAGCCTGCGCGGCTTTTGAATTAGTCTTTAGCCGATTAGCGAACGCGGCCGCGTTGTACCAGATTAAGGATGCCGAGCACAATCACGGCGCCGATGAACGCGACGACCAGGCCGGTCAGCGAAAATTCCTGCACGCTTCCCATAATGCCAAACCGGTTGGCGATCAAATTGCCTACTACCGAACCGACGCAGCCAGCAATTACATTCCAGAAAATACCCATCGATGCATCGCGGCCCATGACCTTGCTTGCGAGCCAACCGGCGATGCCGCCGACGACAATTGCGATAATCCAACCCATGATATTCCTCCTCTTCGCGTCCTCTGAGGTTTGGACGTAGGTGTATTATAGCTACAATACATCTGCATATGAAAGCGTAAATCGTGCAAGCGATTGTAAACTCGCGGCACAACGAAAAACCCCCACAATCGCTTGTGGGGGCTTTTAGAGCTTCGCGAGTAATCCTTCGCTCAGTATTTCTGCTGGCGCTCGTACAAGTCGCGATAATGCTGGATGCGCGTTACCCGCAGGCCGGGCATTCCCGAACGGTCAACTGCACGCTGCCAAGAGGCGAACTCTTCGAGCGTCAGCCCGTAACGCTCACACGCGTCGTTGATCGACAGCAGGCCGCCATTTACAGCCGCAACAACTTCGGCCTTGCGGCGAACAACCCAGCGGGTTGTGCCTGCCGGAGGAAGGCTGGATAGCGTCAAGGGTTCGCCCAAAGGACCAATCACTTGTGCCGGACGGATTTTCTGGTTCTCAATCATAACTTCCTCAATGCTCCATGCCCCGCATGGTTTAACTGTTCCCCAGTCCCGTCATTCTTTAAATCACGGACTTTGATATTCGTTGAACCGGCTTGGTAAACAGCCTGTTCAGCAATCATATTCGGCATTGTATCGCGCCAGAAAGCGCCACGAGCCGCCGTTTTTTGCGACCCGCGCTGTGCGAAATAATGAATGCGTTGCTCGGTGTAGTCACCTTCTAGCCGCAAAGCGGTTTCGGCCCGCCGCAACGTACGCACGGTCTGGCTTCTCGACTGACGCGCAATCGTGGCTGCCAGCAATAAATCCAGACCGACCGGACCGACCGAATCTTGACGCTGTGCAAAATGGGGGAATGTCATTTCCATGACACCCCTCTAGCGTTACATCATATAACAGCAGGTAAAGGACGAGTTCAGTCGATGTTAGCGAAAGTTAACGGCGGTTATCATTTGGATTTGCTGGCTGTTCCATTTCGAGAAATGGCCACGCAAAACTAGCAATTCCCGTCCAACGCACCTATGTGCACCGTCAAATGAT
Source organism: Sphingomonadales bacterium (assembly GCA_031362665.1). Lineage (GTDB taxonomy): Bacteria > Pseudomonadota > Alphaproteobacteria > Sphingomonadales > Sphingomonadaceae > Sphingorhabdus_B. The sequence continues at coordinate 3,963 of JANLSY010000184.1, read as the reverse complement.
TGACGATATTTTCTCTGCAGATTTTCAGTTGGGCACCGATTTGACCGGTAAGCGAATCGTTGTTGCCATGTCGGGTGGCGTCGATTCGTCGGTCGTGGCCGCACTGGCGGCACGTTCCGGAGCTGAAACAATCGGCATCACGCTTCAGCTTTACGATCATGGCAGCGCGGTAAAGCGCGCCGGGGCCTGCTGCGCCGGACAGGATATCCGCGACGCACGCGCTGTAGCCGACAAGCTCGGCATTGCGCATTATGTCTTCGACCATGAAAGTCGTTTTCGCGAATCGGTGATTGAGCATTTCGCCGACGAATATATGGCTGGCCGCACGCCTATACCGTGCGTGCGCTGCAATATGGGAGTGAAGTTCACCGACCTGTTCCGGTTGGCGAAGGAGTTGGGTGCCGATTGCCTCGCCACCGGCCATTATGTCCGGCGTGTCGAAGGTCCTTCGGGTGCCGAACTGCACCGCGCCGCCGATCCGGCGCGCGACCAGAGCTATTTCCTCTTTGCAACGACGCAGGACCAGCTCGATTATCTGCGCTTTCCCTTGGGCGGGATGCCTAAACCGCAAGTGCGCGCGATTGCGCAGGAACTCGGCCTGGTCGTGGCGATGAAGCCCGACAGTCAAGATATCTGCTTCGTTCCCGATGGCGATTATGCAAGCGTCGTTCGCAAAGTCCGTCCTGACGCCGAAACCGGCGGCGACATTGTTCATTTGGATGGTCGCGTGCTGGGGCAGCATAAGGGTATGATCCATTACACTGTCGGTCAGCGCAAAGGGCTTGAGGTCGGCGGGCAGGCTGTTCCACTTTATGTAATACGGCTGGACCCGGCGACGCAGCAAGTCATTGTCGGTCCGCGCGAAGCGCTCGCGATTGATGCAGCGCGGGTGGTCGATGCGAACTGGCTGGGCGATGTCCAGGGCAAGAGCATCTCCGCCAAAGTACGTTCGATGGCAAAGCCGGTCGCGGCAAGGTTGGACGGCGACTGGCTGCGCTTTGAATCTAGCGAATATGGCGTCGCGCCTGGACAGGCGGCGGTGCTGTACGATGGTGATCGCGTGCTTGGTGGCGGCTGGATAGAGGAAACAGTTGCGGCGAAATTGCCCGTCGCTGCCTAAAGCGCCTCGATCTCGGCCTCGTTCAACTGCACACAACCGAACGCGCCGCGTCTTTCCGCCACTGCTTCGGCTAGAAACGGGACCGAGGCGGTTACACGTTGGTGTTCTGGATCGTCCGAAAAGGTGATCATCTCCATCCCAGCCTCCTTGTCGGTTTCGCAACTCTTAATGTCCCGGCCTTCGATATAGCGACACGAACAAGTAATATGCGCGCCATAAGCCGCGCCGACGCGGGCCTGACCTTTGATGCTGTTCCAGTTCCAGACCAGCCAAAACGCTGCAAGCGCAAGTACTACCAATGCGACAAGCTTGGCATTGCGCCAATTAGCCGAAGGCGCTTTTGTTGGTGGTTTAGAAGTTGCGGTTGCCATTGGCCCTCCAGATGGTGCATCGGTACGCATCATGCCTAGAAACAAATTCCGTCCCGCCGCAACCGCTTTTTCTGCTTCAATCGCATTGGCGCTTTCCGGTTGCGTGGCAGAACCGCCCGCAAAGCCGGTCGGACCCGGCCAATCGATGATCGCTGATGACGCTGTGGTCGGCAAGGAACGGCTGGCCGAGGCCATCGCGCCGTTTTTTGAGGTTCCGGCCGTCGGCGAAACCCGCGCAATTGTCGTGATGCAGGGTGGACGCATAATCGCAGAACGCTATGCGCCGGGCTACGGCCCTGACACACGTCTGATTAGCTGGTCGATGGCAAAAAGCGTGACCGCAACCCTTGTCGGTTTGATGATAGCTGACGGACGGCTGGCGCTCGACGAGCCGGCGCCGGTTCCGGAATGGCAGACGCCAGGCGACCCTCGCGCGAAAATTACGATCCGGCACCTACTCCATATGTCATCAGGTCTCGATCATACGGAAATGGCCGAAGGCGATGTCGAAATCTTCGATGCCGACACGCCGCAGATGCTGTTCCTCGATGGCCGAGAAAATGTTGCGCGCTATGCCGAGACGCGGCCGATGGAGGCTGCGCCCGGCGCGAAATTCGAGTATAGCAGCGCGACCAGCAACATTCTCGCCGACATCATGACTCGCTCGCTGACCTCCAGCAAAGACCCCGTCGAGCGCCGCGATGCGATGCTCGAATATGCACGCGGGCGGTTGTTCGAACCTTTGGGTATGAACAGCGCGTTACCCGAGTTCGACCGCAACGGCACGATGCTGGGAGGTAGCATCATTCACGCAACCGCACGCGACTGGGCAAAGTTCGGCGAGTTTCTGCGCAACAATGGCTCTGTACGGGCGGCGCAATTATTGCCGACGAGCTGGACCCGCTTCATGAAAACGCCGAGCAGGAATGACAGCAGCTATGGCGGACATATATGGCTGAACCGCACGCGTCACGAAGGGCGAGACCAGGTCTTGTTTCCGGGTAAGGCGCCGTCCGATGTGTTTGCCGCCTTGGGGCATCTCGGGCAGTTTGTGGTGGTGTCGCCGCAGCATCGGCTAACGATTGTGCGGCTGGGCAAAACTCAGGATGATCAGCTCGACCCGGTTAACGACCAGTTGGCGAAGCTGATTTCGATTTTTCCGAAGAATTAGGCTTTCGCAACCGGCGCGTCGTCGCCGAGGTCTTCGAACCAAGCTTCGACAGGACCGCTGAGTTTGAGCAGCAGCGGATTACCTTTGCGATCGCGGGCCTTGCCTGCCTGCACCTTGATCCAGCCTTCGGAAATGCAATATTCCTCAACTGTGGTCCGCTTTTCGCCCTTGAAGCGAATACCGATACCGCGCGCGAGCTTGTCGCCATCGAAATACGGGCTTGCCGGGTGGATCGAAAGATGATCGGGCGGGGTATCGGTTGTAGAGGTTTTTTGTTCGTCAGTCATGGGCAGCGCCTTTGCCGCAAAGGTCTGCGCTTGGCAAGTTGGCTAGTACTTTTCGCGATCGAAAAACTCGACGATCAGGAAATCGAGGTCGGCTGTTGGCTCAAAGTTTTTCCGGCGCATCTCGAACCGTGTCGGACTTATTTTTTTTACGCCTGTTCCGCAAAAGCTCAAAAGATTCTCAGGTTTTTCCTTATCGATAACCAGCCTGAAATTCTTAATCGGGCCTTTCCAGTTCGCACCGGATTTCAGGACATAGCTGACCCAATGTTCGGTGTAGGGGACGCCGCCATATTCGTCGCCTTTGGCCCTGGCTGCTTTTGCTTTTGCAGCGTACGTTTTGTCGAACCCGGCAAGGAATGCCTTATCCATGCAATAGCGCTTGGCGTAATCGGCGAAATAGCTGTCAGAGCTTTTGCGATATTCTGCTACCAGCCCGCCGCCGACGCTGCCGCCGGCAACGGGCATATATTCATGCTCAACGGTGATTGTCTTACCCGCAGGGAACGTCTGCGTTCGGGTAACGTGCGTCACCAATTGCCACGCCGGTTCGACGGCCTTGGGGTCGTCTCCAGGCCGTCGCAGCAAGCCTTCTTGGAGCGCGGCTGCTTTCTGCTTTTCGGGCAGATCGACCAGCTTTTCCATAAATTCGTATTTTTCCCAGTAATCGACCGGCCAGCCAAGCTGCTTCAACCGCGCCGAAACATCCTTGCCGTTTACCTCGACACGGTCGACACGGGTCAGCGTGGCTGCTTTGCCGTCGACCTTGGTCGAGAAACGGAGATTATTCCAATCGGGATAACCCTGCTCGCTGAGGTAGGGCGCAATGCCCCATGGGATCGATGGCAGCGGGAACGAAACCAGCGTTTCGACATCTTTGCTGCTGCGGTTGGTGTAGCGATATTTGACCTTCACAAGCTCGCGCGAGATGAACAGATCCTCGCTGTCCATGCTGATAGCGTCATTCTGTTGCAATTCCAGCCCGCCGAGTCCGACCGCTGCGCTGCTGTCATTGGC
>JANLSY010000181.1:0-1601 GCA_031362665.1 Sphingomonadales bacterium | reverse complement strand
CATGGCCGAGCTGTGGAAGCTTCCAATCATTTTCGTGATCGAAAACAACCAATATGCAATGGGCACCAGCGTCAACCGCGCTTCGTCGGAAGACCAGCTTTATCGCCGCGGAGAAAGCTTCCGCATTCCGGGCATTCAGGTCGACGGCATGGATGTCCTGGCGGTACGCGGCGCGGCCGAAGTCGCGCTCGAATGGGTGCGCGGCGGCAAGGGGCCAGTACTGTTAGAAATGAAAACCTATCGCTATCGCGGCCATTCGATGTCCGATCCGGCGAAATATCGCAGCCGTGACGAGGTGCAATCAGTACGCGACAACAGCGATCCCATCGAAGGCTGCAAGGCCTATCTTGCCGAAATGGGCGTTGGTGAGGAGCAACTGAAAACGCTCGAAAAGGAAATCCGGACCATCGTGAATAATTCCGCCGATTTCGCCGAAACCTCACCCGAGCCGGAGCTTGGCGAATTGTATACCGACGTGTTGGTGGAGCAATATTGATGGCAATCGAACTTAAAATGCCAGCGCTTTCGCCGACGATGGAGGAAGGCACGCTTGCCAAATGGCTGGTGAAGGAAGGCGATAGCGTCAAGTCAGGCGATATCCTCGCCGAGATTGAAACAGACAAGGCGACGATGGAATTTGAAGCCGTCGATGAAGGCGTGATATCATCGATAACCGTGCCCGAAGGTACAGACGGGGTGAAGGTCGGGACGGTGATTGCGTTGATTGCGGGAGATGACGAAGTTGCGGCACCGACAACGTCGCCAGCTGCTCCGCCAGCCCCCGTGGCAACTATTGAGACGCCAGTGGCTGTCGCCGCGCCTGCACCGACCGTCGCAAAATCCGACCCCGCCATTCCCGAAGGCACAGCATTGACCTCGGTCACCTTACGCGAGGCATTGCGCGATGCGATGGCCGAAGAAATGCGTCGCGACGACCGTGTTTTTGTGATGGGTGAGGAAGTCGCCGAATATCAGGGCGCCTATAAGGTCACCCAAGGCCTGCTGGCCGAATTTGGGGCGCGCCGCGTCATCGACACGCCAATCACCGAATATGGCTTTGCCGGTATCGGTACGGGCGCTGCGATGGGCGGGCTTCGTCCGGTTATCGAATTCATGACCTTCAACTTCGCGATGCAGGCGATCGACCACATCATCAACTCGGCGGCGAAGACCAATTACATGTCGGGCGGACAGATGCGCTGCCCCATTGTCTTCCGCGGCCCGAATGGTGCAGCGGCCCGCGTCGGCGCGCAGCACAGCCAAAACTATGCGCCGTGGTACGCAAGTGTTCCCGGCCTAATCGTCATTTGCCCTTATGACGCAGCAGATGCCAAGGGTTTGTTAAAGGCAGCCATCCGCTGCGAAGATCCGGTTGTGTTCCTCGAAAACGAGTTGCTTTACGGTCGTACTTTTGACGTTCCCGAGGGCGATCATGTCCTGCCCATCGGCAAGGCGCGGGTGATGCGCGAAGGGGCTGATGTTACCATCGTCAGCTACTCCATCGGTGTCGGCATGTCGCTAGAGGCTGCCGAAAAGCTGGCAGGCGAGGGGATTAACGCCGAAGTGATCGACCTGCGTACCATTCGTCCGTTAGACAAGGC